>CAXTUK010000004.1:0-29798 GCA_964247395.1 uncultured Acetobacteraceae bacterium | reverse complement strand
CCACCCATCCCGCCTACCACCCCGGCCAGGCCGGCGAGATCAGGCAGGGCCCGAAGACCACGATCGCCAGGTTCGGCGCCCTACATCCCCGCATCCTGGCGAGCCTCGGCTTCGACCACCCGGCCGCCGGCTTCGAGATCCTGCTCGACGCCCTGCCCGCGCCGAGGAAGCGCAAGCGCGCCGCCCCCGACCTGCCCATCCTGCAGCCGGTCCGCCGCGACTTCGCCTTCCTCGTCGACGAGACCGTCCCCGCCGAAACCCTGCTCCGCGCCGCCCGCGCCGCCGACCGCAGGCTGATCGCCAGCGTGAGCCTGTTCGACATCTATGCAGGCGGCGACAGGCTGCCCGCCGGCAAGAAGTCACTCGCCATCGAGGTCACCATCCAGCCCAGGGACCGTTCCCTCACCGAATCCGACCTCGCCCACCTCGCCGCCACAATCGTCACCGCCGCCACCAAGGCCTGCGGGGCCACGCTCAGGGAATGAGGCGAAGAGGTGCAGGGCCGCATGCTGGAGCAGCATGATCGTCTTGCCGTCGCGAATGTCGCCGCGTTCGATCATCGCCAGAGCCTCGGCGATCGTGAGTTCGACGACCCCGATGTCCTCGCCCTCATGCGCGTTGCCGCCGCCCCGGCCGATGCGGCTGGCGTTGTCGTAGGGTGCGACGAAGAAGTAGAGCCGTTCCGTCACCGAGCCGGGGCTCATGAAGGCGTCGAAGACGCGCCGGACTTCACCGATGCGAAAGCCGGTCTCCTCCTGAGCCTCCGCGCGGATCCTCTCTTCCGGTCCGGCATCGTCGAGCAGGCCGGCGGGCGTCTCGACGAGGAGGTCGTCGTGACCATTGACGAAGGCAGGATAGCGGAACTGGCGCGTCAGGATCACCGTGCCGCGCGACAGGTCGTAGAGGAGCAGCGTCGCGCCGTTCCCGCGGTCATAGGTTTCCCGCCACTGCTCCTGCCATTCCCCGTCGCTCCTGCGAAAGCTGAACCGCGTCTTCCTGAGCACAGACCAGTCGTCGGACAGCGTCCGGACCTCGTGGACGCGCACGCGCTCGGCAAGGCTCATGGCTTCTCGTCTCCCGATGAACTCGACTAGACGTGCGGCTTCGTGCAGAGTCAAGAAACATCATGCAGTCGGACAAGTGATGCTGACGAGCGAGCGAAAGGCGCTGATCCTGGATCTCCTCCGTCGCGACAAGCGGATCGTTGCCAAGACCCTCAGCCAGGAACTCGTCCTGTCCGAGGACACGATCCGCCGCGATCTCCGCGAGCTGGCCGCCGATGGGAAGCTGCAGCGGGTCCACGGCGGCGCGCTGCCGATATCGCCCGCGATCGTCGACATGGGAGAGCGATGGCGGATCGCACCGGATTCGAAGGACGCCGTCGCGAGGATCGCGGCGACCCTGGTCCGACCCGGACAGGTCGTGATCGTCGACGGCGGCACGACCGCGGTCCGGATGGCCCGTCACCTCCCTTCGGGGCTTCGCGCGACCGTCGTGACGCACAGTCCGAGTGTCGCCATGGAGCTGGTCGATCACGCAATGATCGAGGTGGAGCTGATCGGCGGCCGCTTGTTCAAGCATTCGATCGTGGCCACCGGGGCCTCCGCGATGGAGGCGATCGCGCGCGTCCGCGCGGACGCCTTCTTCATGGGGGTGACGGGGGTCCATCCTCGCATGGGGCTGACCACCGGAGACGCCGAGGAAGCGACGATCAAGCGTGCCCTGAGCCGTCAGGCCGCCGAGACGTTCGTCCTCGCGTCACGCGAGAAGCTCGGCGCGGTCTCGCCCTTCGTCGTTCTGCCGATCGAGGAGGCCGACAATCTCGTCGTCGAGCCTGGCACGGCCGAAGAGGTGATCGACGCCTACCGGTCGGCCGGTCTGACGGTCATCGCACAATGACCCCCAGGCTTGCGTGTCTGTCGCCGGAGACGGACCCGTTGCAGCAGTTTCGATCGAAGCGTGCCGGCTCACGGGCCGGTTCGCGTGGCGGCAGCTCGAGATCGACGCCGCCCAACGGAGCGCGCGGCGGTCGGCGCCCACCCCGGGGGAATCAAGCCCGCCACCACGAATATCAAGCCGGCCTCCGAGGCCGCCGCTACATCTCGATCTGCACCTTCACCACGTCCGGCCGCGCCTCGGCGGCGAACTCGAACGCCTCGATCGACCGCTCGAACTCGTAGGTGCGCGAGATCAGCGGCTTGAGGTCGATCTTGCCCGAAGCCAGCAGCGCGATCGTCCGCGGATAGACGTTGGCATAGCGGAACACATGCTCGACCCGCAGTTCCTTGACCAGCGCGCCCATGATGTCGACCGTCACCGGCCCTGGCACGTTGCCGATCAGCACCACCGCGCCGCCGGGACACGCGAGGTCGTACATCCCCTCGTAGGCCCGCGGGCTGCCGCTCGCCTCGAAGACGATGTCCGCGCCCCAGCCCTCGGTCATCGCCATGACCCGGTCGGCCGCACCCTCGCGCGAGACATCGACCGTCTCGATCCCGTCATAGCGCGCGGCGACCGCCAGCTTCTCCTCCTGCACGTCCGTCATCAGCACCCGCGAGCAGCCGCCGGCCAGCGCGGCCAGCGCCGTCATGATGCCGATGGTGCCCGCGCCCAGCACCACGGCGACCTGGCCGGGCTGGATGCGCGCCTTGGTCGCCGCCTGCATGCCGACCGCGAGCGGCTCGACGAAGGCGCCTTCCGGGAAGGAAACTTTGTCGGGCAGCTTGAAGGTGAGGTTGGCGTTATGCACGACTTCGGGCGTGAGGCAGCCATGGTCGGGCGGCGTCGCCCAGAAGGTGAGCGACGGATCGAGATTGTACAGCCCGAGCCGCGAAGCCTTCGACGACCAGTCGGGGACGCCGGGCTCGACGCAGACGCGGTCGCCGACCGAGAGATCACGGACGTCCGCACCGGTTTCGATGATCTCGCCGGAGCCCTCATGCCCGAGCACCATCGGCTCGCGCACCACGAAAGGCCCGATCCTGCCGTGCAGGTAGTAGTGCAGGTCGCTGCCGCAGATGCCGACGGTGCGCATCCGGATGCGCACGTCGCCGGCGCCGAGCGTTCGCGGCAGGTCGATGTCGCGCAGCGCCAGTTCCTTCGTGCGCTCGAGAACCAGGGCCCGCATGGCATTGCTCCGTGTGTTGGTGGACGGTCAGCCTGAAAGCGCTCCAGCGGACTGCGACGCCGGTCGCCGGAACGTGAGCTTGTGATAACGGAAATACTTGACAATCGGGGGTGACGAATACCAATTTCTTGACGATGGAGTAGCAGTGAATAAATTCACTGACGCGATATCAGAAGAGAGTTGCCAGTCGAAGCTCTCGATATTCCGCTCCTGCAGAATGGTGATTTCTCAGAACGAGAAACGACCTGAGAAACGCCGGAGGACTTCCATGCCCGCTCACGACGGTAGCCTCGACCGACTGCTCGAGCAAATCGCGCCTGCCCGCGCCGACCTCGCCGGTCACGCGATCTACGAAAGCCTTGCCTCGATCGACGACATCAGAATGTTCATGGAGCGCCACGTCTACGCGGTCTGGGACTTCATGTGCCTGTTGAAGGGGCTGCAGCGGCTGATCACCTGCGTCGAACTGCCATGGGTTCCGGTCGGCAAGCCGAGCACGCGGCGATTGATCAACGAGATCGTGCTGGAGGAGGAGAGCGACGTCATCGACGGCGTCGCCACCGGGCATTTCGAGCTCTACATGCGGGCGATGGACGAGATCGGCGCCGACACGTCGTCGATCCACACGTTCCTGCAGTCGATCAGGCAGGGTAACGATCTCGGCCGGTCATTGGCGCTGGCCGGCGCGCCGGCCGGCTCGGCCAGCTTCGTGCAGTCGACATTCCGGTCGCTGGGCTCGACCAGGCCGCACGTCGTCGCGGCCGCCTTCACGTTCGGGCGCGAGGACTCCATCCCGCTGATGTTCCGCAGCATCCTGCCGATCGTCGAGCGGCATCGGGCGCGATCGCGCATCTTCTCGGCCTACCTGGAGCGGCATCTGCTGCTCGACGAGGAGGACCATGGTCCGAAGGCGGTCGAGATGGTGAGCGACCTTTGCGGCGACGATGCGACGAAGTGGGACGAGGCGACCCGATCCGCTGGCGACGCGCTGCGGGCGAGACTCGGTTTCTGGGACGCCATCCTGGCCGACATCAGGCAGTCTCGCGACACAGCGCGGTCACGCGGCACGCCAGTGATGGCGGCGTAGGGTCCGGCCGTAATTCCGATCGGAGACCGGGAATGACCGCCGTTCCCGTCGGGCTTCATCCCCGCCACCCCGCACCGGGTCCTGGCCGACAATGGGGAACGCGGGTCGAAAGCATCGCCATCCATGGCGGCTACGACGGCGATCCGTCGACCAACTCGTGCGCGGTTCCGATCCATCAGACGGTGGCGTTCGAGTTCGACAGCGCCGCGCATGGCGCCGCGTTGTTCGACCTCGAGGTCCCTGGCAACATCTACACGCGGATCGGCAATCCGACCAACGCCGTGCTCGAGCGCCGAGTCGCGGCGCTCGAAGGCGGCGTCGAGGCGCTCAGCGTCAGCGCCGGCTCGGCGGCGATCCACTACGCGATCGCCAACATCGTCGAGGCGGGCGCCAACTTCGTCTCGATGAGCCAGCTCTATGGGGCGACCTACACCCTGTTCGCGCACCTGTTCCGCGCCCAGGGCGTCGAGGCGCGGTTCGCCGCGAGCGACCGGCCGTCCGACGTCGAGCCGTTGATCGACGGCAACACGCGCGCACTCTATTGCGAGAGCGTCGGCAATCCGGCCGGCAACATCGCCGACCTCGACAGCCTGGCCGAAGTCGCGCGACGGCGGGGCATTCCGCTGATCGTCGACAACACGGTCGCGCCGATCCTGTGCCGGCCGATCGACCACGGCGCCGATGTCGTGCTGCATTCGCTGACGAAGTTCATGGGCGGCCACGGCACGTCGATGGGCGGCATCATCGTCGATGCCGGGCGCTTCCCCTGGCGCGCGCACGCCGACCGGTTCCCGATGCTGACGCGTCCGGAGCCGTCGTACCACGACGTGGTCTATGTCGATCAGTTCGGTCCCGCCGCCTATGTCGCGCGCTGCCGGACCGTCTGCCAGCGCAACACCGGCGCCGCGCTCGCACCGCTCAACGCGTTCCTGCTGCTGCAGGGCATCGAGACCTTGCCGTTGCGGATGGAGCGGCATGTCGAGAACGCGCGCCGCGTCGCCGAATTCCTGCGCGGTCACCACCGTGTCGCCTGGGTGAACTACGCGGGCTTCGCCGACAGCCCGCAGCACGAGCGGCTGCGTGCCTATCTCGGCGGACGCTGTCCGTCGTTGCTGACCTTCGGCGTGGTCGGCGGCTTCGAGGCCGGACGCGCATTCCTCGACGCGCTGCTCATGTTCCGCCGACTGGTGAACATGGGCGACGCGAAGTCGCTCGCGACCCACCCCGCTTCCACGACGCATCGGCAGTTGACCGGCGAGGAGCTGCGCAAGGCCGGCGTGACGCCCGAGACGGTCCGCCTCAGCATCGGCATCGAGCATATCGACGACATCCTCGCCGATCTCGACCAGGCGCTGTCGGCGTGACGCGCCCGCTCGACATCGGGCTGATCAACAACGCATCGAGCCAGGCGTTCGATTGGGTGACCAGACAGTTCCGAACCCTGCTCGGACGTGCGGCGGCCGGGCAGGAGATCCGCTTGCATGTGGCGAGCCTGCCCGGCATCGCGCGACGGCGCGGCGACATGTCCGGCGTCGACACCGTCGAACGCCTGCTGGCGCGCCAGCCGCTGGACGCGGCGATCGTGACCGGCGCCGAGCCGACGCGCGATGATCTCGCGGACGAGCCCTATTGGGGCAAATTGACGGACTTCCTCGATCTCGCCGACCTGTCCGGGTTGCCGCTCGTGCTGTCGTGCCTCGCCGCCCATGCCGCCGTCCAACACGCCACGGGGCTGCGCAGGACCAGGCTGTCGCGGAAATGCTTCGGCGTGTTCGGGCAGCAGGCCGTCGCCGAGCATCCTTTGCTGCGCGGCGTCCCCGCCCGGTTCGACATGCCGCACTCGCGATGGAACGCGTTGCGCGCGGACGAGCTCTCGGCGGCCGGCTACCGCATCCTGACCCGATCGGAGCAGTCGGGGATCGACATGTTCGTCTGCGACGCGACGCCGCACGTCTTCTTCCAGGGCCATCCGGAATATGCCGCGGACACGCTGGTCCGCGAGTACGACCGCGATGTCGGACGTTTTCTCAGAGGCGAGACGTGCTGCCGCCCCGCCTTGCCGGCGCAGGCCGGCTCGGCGAACGGCTGGACGCAGGCCGCCACCGCGATCTTCGGCAACTGGCTCGACCATCTCGGACGGGATTCGACCCATGACGCAGCGCCCGCGCCACGTGCCCTCGATCACGCCGCGGCGTCGGGCTGACCGATGAGCGTGATGTCCGCACCGCGTGTCGCCCCCGACGGCCGGATGACTTCGTCCGGTGCCGTCGAGGAGGCCTTCGAGCGGGTGCTGGAGCGGCCGGTCGGACCGGACGAGCACTTCTTCGAGGTCGGCGGCTCGTCGATGCTGGCCCTGGCCCTGGCGCTCGAGATCGAGCGGGCGACCGGACGCGAGCTGTCGATCGCCGAGATCTACAACGCGCCCTCGATCCGCGCGATGAACGCATTCCTCGCCCTCGGTGCGGCTCCCGAGGCGACGCCGGTCATCACGTTGCGCAAAGGCGTCGCCGGACCTGCGTTGTTCCTGGTGCACGGGCTCGGCGGAACCGCCGTCGAGCTGCATCAGCTCGCCAGGCAGATCGAGGGCGACCTCGCCATCCACGGCATCCAGGCGATCGGCCTGGATGGCCAGACGCCGAACGATTCCGTCGAAGCCATGGCGTCCTGCTATGTCGACATGATTCTTGCCCTGCAGCCGCGCGGCCCCTACCTGCTCGCCGGCTACTCGCTCGGCGGCCTGGTCGCTTTCGACATGGCCAGGCGCCTGCTGGGGCTGGATCACGAGATCGGGTTTCTCGGTCTGATCGACGCCTTCCCGGACGAGGCGACGTCCAAGCGCCATCTCTGGGTGCGGGTCCCGACTTGCCTGCGGACGCCGGGCGCCCGGATGACGACGCTGCGCAGGACATGCCGGCGGCTCGCGACCTGGCCGTACAGGGTGTTCCGCGGCCGGATCGTCGCGTCCCGGCGGGAGCTGGCGCTGCCGGCGTCGTTGCGAGCGGTCAGGGCGGCCGCCCGCGTGGCGCTGCGGACCTACCGCCCCGTTGCCTCCGATTGCGACATGATCTTCTTCCAGGCGACCGGCCGGCCGGAAGCCTTTCCTCCGGACCCGGTTCGTTCCTGGCGTCCCCTGGTCAGGCGACTGACGATCGACGATGTGCCGGGCGACCACGCGTCGCTGGTGCGCGGGGAGTCCGCGGCGCTCGCCGCAGCGCTCACCCGTCGTCTCCGCTCGGCGGCGCTGCCAGGATGACGTCCGGGGTCACGCCGGCGCAGCCGTTCGTGCCGGCGCCCGGCCGACAGGCGTGGCTGCTGCGCGGGCCGGATCGCGAGCTTCCGTCCGGCGACCTCTGGCAGGCGATCGCGTCGTCGCTGGGCGCGGACCCCTCGCGGCCGCGCGTGCGCTCCCGGGAGCACTGCCTGACCGGCGCCGACCTGCTCGACGGGGTCGGGCGGTTCGCACTCCTGCCGCCCGGTCGCTGGATCGGGGTTCACGTCGCCCGATCGGTCGCCATGGTGCAGGCCGTTCTCGCCGTCTGGAGCCGCGGCTCGACCTACATTCCCTTGCCGACCGAACTGCCCGCGACGCGGCTGGCGACGATGGTCGAGGGCTGCAGGCCGGACGCGATCGTCACCGACGCGGACATGTCTCTCGAGACCTATGACCGCGTCGCGGCGCGGGTCGTCGCCGGCCGACGGCTCGCGATCCTGAGGCGCGCCGCACGCGCGGCGGCGCCGATCGACCCGGCGGGCCGGCCCTGCTGCTACGTCGCCCATACGTCGGGCAGCACGGGGGCGCCGAAGGCGGTCCGCGTCTCGCACCGCGCGTTGATCAACCGCCTGACCGCGATGCGCCGGCTGGCGTCGCCGACCGACGGCGACCGCGTGCTGTTCAAGACCTCCCTCGCCTTCGACGTCCATGTCTGGGAGTTCGCCTTTCCTCTCGTCGCGGGCTGCCTGCTCGTCGTCCACGACCAGGAACCGTTCTTCGATCTGCGCAGCGTGGCCAGGCTGATCGTCGACGAAGGGGTCACGGTCGCGGGCTTCGTGCCGAGCCTGCTCGGCGCGTTGCTCGACCGGCCGGATTTCGCGTCGCGCGCCCGGATGCGGGTGATGTTCTGCGGCGGGGAGACCTGGCCTGCCGGCCTCGCGCGCCGCTTCCACCAGCAGCAGCCCGGCTGCGAGCTTCGCAACTCCTACGGACCCGCCGAGACGACGCTCGCGGTGGCGAACTGGCTCGTCCCGCGCGACCCGGTTCCGACCCGGATCGAGATCGGCGCTCCGATCGAGAACGCGATCTTCATGGTCGACGAGATCAGCCGGGAGGGCGACGTGGTGATCGGGACGCTCGGCATCGGCGGCGCGCCCGTGGCGGACGGCTACGTCGCGACACCGGTCCCCGATCCGTTCGTCGAGCACGTGATCGACGGACGACCCGTTCGCTTCTACCGGACCGGCGACCTGATGGAGTTGCATGTCGGCACGGGAGCGATGCTGTTCAGGGGCAGGTCGGACCAGCAGATCAAGCTCAACGGAGTGAGGATCGAACTCGGCGAGGTCGAGGCCGCGATCCAGTCGCTCGACGAGGTCGAGGCCTGCGCGGTGGTTCTCCTCGACAGGACCAGCGCGCCCTGCCTTCTCGCCACCTACAAGACGAGCGCCGACCGCTTCCTCGACCCGTCCCGCGTTCGCAAGCGGTGCGCGGAGCTGCTGCCCTCGACCCATGTCCCCGCCTATTTCCGGGCGGTCGACCGCTATGCGCTGAACAGCAACGGCAAGATCGACCGGCGGCGGATCGAGGATGCGCTGACGCCCTGATCCGATCACGAGGATCGATGTGATCAGGCCATCGCGGCGGCTTCGACGATCGTGACATTGGGTTCGCCGATCTCGAGGATCTCGACCGCGTCGCCGATGCGCAGCCGGCCCGCGTTCTCCGGCACCAGGTTCTGCCCAGCGCCGTCTGCGCTTCGGCGGACGGGTCGCTTCGGTGAGCACACGCGACACCTCCGCCTCCGGGATCGAAGCCTTGCGACCGCGACCCCGCCGATCCGCCAACCCATCAAGGCCGGATGTCTCGAACCGCCTCGACTACGTCGAGACGCGCTTGAGCGTCGTTTTCAGCTGCTCGGCGACGGCGTCAACCCCGCCACCATGAGAAAGCGGGTGGTCAGCCGACACAGACCTGTCGTCCGGACTGCATGCTCGATGACCGGAGGGGCGGCGAGCAGGACGGCTGAGACGAAGGAGAGGCCGCCGTCGCTTCCAGGATTATTTTTGCAGTCGTGCGAAGATGTTCCGTCATGAGAGCGACAGCCGTGTCGGGATCGCGGCCGAGTGCGGCTTGCGCTATGGCGGAGTGCTCGTAGTCAAGGTCGCGTTCGGAATTCGCGAGTGGTCGCGACAGCCAACGGTAGCGCTCCTGGTGCGTCGAGAGAAGCCGTCGCATGTCGAGGAGCCAGCGGCTCGCGCAAGCGCCGACCAGCGCCTCGTGAAAGATGGAATGCGCCACCGCGAAGGCCTCGCTGTAACGCTTCGGATCACCATCCGCCTGCACGGGGGTACGCGACAGGCGATGAAGTGAAGCAATGAGCGCGGTCTCCCATTCGATCCCGCCCTGGGCGATTGAGTCCCGAATGCAGATCGCCTCGACCTCGCATCGCGCACGCGTCAGGTCTCGCAGGTCATCGAGGTCAAGCGGGGTTACGCGGAAACCGCGTTGCGGCTCGACCAGGACCAAGCCCTCCGATGCCAGTCGGGAAAGCGCTTCGCGAACCGCGCTGGAGCCGACCGACAGGCGCTGACAGATTTCGTCGATCTTGAGCTTCTGGCCAGGCACCAGCCGGCAGGCCAACAAATCCGCTCGCAGCTGGCCGTAAACAGTCTGCGTAATGGAGGAGCTCTCAGCCATATCGTCCATATAGAGTCCCTCGCTATCGTCAGGCAAGCGAAATGGGCACTGTGGTGGAATATGCATTTATAATTGACAGATGCACGTTAGCACGTAACGATTGGCACATAGGCAGCCACGGAGAACAACCGGTCGCACGATGAAGGCGCTCCCTCGGAGAGGCTCGAGGCGGGAGCGATCAGTATTCCGGTCGATGGCGGGACGCGGGCGCGCCTGGCGTGCTCGAGCCGACACGCCCGCGTCCCGCGTCCGAAAACAAGAGGGGCAAGAGGGGGAGCAGAAAAGAAAATGGCTTTTGCAGATAACGATTGCCGTCCGGGTCAGTTGGTCCGGCGACGGCTTGGCGGTGCTTCGCGCATCATCGGCAACTCGGTGTTTTTGCTCGCCTTCGGGGCGCCGCTCGCGGCTTATGGCGCATCCCCGGTGCCGCTGCAGTCGAACAACGTGGCACCTCTCGGATCGAGTCCGGTCCCGAACGCCGCAAACCCGCCCAGCGGCGTGGCCCAGGCAGCGACTAACATGTTCGTCTATCCGCCCGGCCTGCAATGGCAGGGGCTGGTAGTGAACCTGCCGCCTCCGGCCAACACGATCGATGGCGAGCTCGGCGGCGCTCGTCGGACGCTCGCGGACAACGGCATTGCCTATTTCGGTTACGACTCGACCACATTCTTCGACAACCTGCTGAACCACGTGCACTCGATCAGGGGCCAGCAGCTCTATGCCGGGCAGAGACCTACGGTTCTGTCGGACAACTTCGCTGCTCTCATCTTCGACCTCGGGCACTATGGTCTGAAGGGAGGCCAGATCGTCGTCGCCGGGCAATACACGTCGGTCTCCTGGAACACTCTCGGCCCGACCAGTCTGAGCATCGGTCAGCTGAGTTATCACCAGTATCTCTTCAACAAGCGGCTCGAGATCGAGGTCGGACTGCAGCCGCTCAACACGCAATTCATCGGGACGTTCGTCGGTGGCAGCCTGAATGGCGGCGTGTTCGGTCCGCAGGCGTCCGTCCTCGGCGAGAATGGACTAACCACGCTCAGCTACGCGACGCCCACCTTCGAAGTGACCGGCCACATCACCGATCATTTCTACGACAAGACCGCGGTTGCGCGCGCCGTCACGCCGGACGGCACCATCGACGAACACAACTACAACCCGACCGGCGTCTCGAAATTCACCACCAAGGACGCCGGCCCGCTTTTCCTCGACGAGCTGGGCTATCTCAGGCATGCGGCAACCGGTATTCCGGAGATGTGGATACGCGGTGGTGCCGTCAACGACAGGTCGCGCCTTCCGGAACTCGACCATCCCGGAAAGAGATCGAGAAATCAATACGGACTGTATCTGCTCGGCGACCGGCAACTCGTGCAGATCTCCTCGCGCCCCCACCAGGCGTATCGCGGATTGTATGCCGGCTTCTCGATCGAGTACGCGCCGCAGAACTACAGCATCTTCACACAGTATTACGAGGCTCGCGTCTTCGGCCTCGGCCTGCTGCCCACGCGCCCGCTCGATGAGGTGAGCGTCGTCTTTACCGACAACGTGTTCAGCAACACGGTGGTCAAGGAATACCGAGGCTTGCACGTGCCCGCGCACAGCGACAGCAAGGCCGTGACCGCGTCCTACAGCTATCAAGTCATTCCGGGCTTGTATGGGAATCTCGGCGTCGAATACGTCAACAATCCGACGCCGGTCATCTACACGAGCAATACCGGGAGTGCTCTCGACATCATCGCCGGCATTTCGCTCTACTTCTGATGTCGTTGCGCGCGCGGTCATCGCGAGGCGACGACATCAGGAACATCGGCCTTGCCTCGCTCGGGGCCGCGCTCGAGTATTAAGACTTCATCGTCGACGTCTACGTCTTCGTCGCGGCAGCGTTGGGACGGGCGTTCTTTCCGCCGGAGACACTGTTCATCTTCACCGTCCTGGTGATGTCCATCCCCACCCTGCTGATCGGCGCCCTGCCGACCATCTGGGCGGCGCTGGTGATCTATGCCGGGAGGCGCGCCGTTGCCGTCCTTGCCGCGGTCGCGCTCTACGGCCAGCTGCGGTTCCTCGATGCCGGAAGCGCCGCCCTCGGATCAAGTGGATAGAGCACGTTCGTCGACCTCAGTGTAGATAGCCGCGGTTCTGTGCGACCTTCGCTCGCAGCCCGTCCAGCTCGGCACGGGAGCGATACCGTCCGGCTCGCACGACCCCGAAAATCGCGCCGAGATTTCGAACGTCCTTGAGCGGGTCGGCGTCGAGGAGGACGAGGTCGGCGTTTCGGCCAGGCGCCACGGTCCCCATTTCGTCCTCACGCCCGAGATAGCGCGCGGCGTTGATCGTCGTCATCTGCAGGACCTGCAGCGGAGTGAAGGCCGCCTTCGCGAGCTCCGCAAACTCTTCCTGCAGGGTCAGACCAGGGGCGGCGAGCCAGCCGCCGTCGGTCCCGGCCATCATGCGAGCGCCCTGATCGGCCAGCGCCTTGGCCAGACGGAGCTGGTGCGGGTAGGCCTCCGCATAGGCCCGCCGCGTTTCGACAGGAAGCGACTCGAACCGCCTGGTGACCTTGCGCCAGCGCCTGACCCGGTCCTGCGGCATGTAGGTCAGGTCCGGATGATCGTCGTATTCCGCGGCGTCCGCCAGCGCCTGCGTCCGCAACCGCACGAGCGTCGGGCAATGCCAGGTTCCATCCGCCCTGAACAGCGCTGCCAGTGTCTCAAACTTGGCCTCGCTGAAGGTCGCGATCGCACGGCGGAGGTTGGCCGCACGGGAAGGCGGCGCGTACGCTGCCGGATTGATCAGCATCAGCTGGATACGGCGTTCGATCAAAGGACGCAGGAACCGCATCCCGATCGGAGGCAGCCTGATGCGCAGCGGGTTCGCCTCACCTTTCAGATGCTGCTCCTCGGCCGAGCAGGCGATCCAGATGGTCGTACCTGGTCCAAGATGTTCAACGCAACGGAAGCCTGACGTCACGGCGTCGGCGGCATCGACGCCATCCTGAAGATGGCCGAGCACCGTCATGCCCTCGTGCCGCGCCGTCTGCATCACCACACCAAAAACTTCGGGGCTGACGAAGCCGACCTTGATGAAGTCCGCACCTTGCTCTTTCTGCGCCCGGACCTCGTTGGCCGCGATCTCGGGTGAGCCCGCATTGAGAGGAGTGAGCACCGTTCCAGGTATCTCGAGCAGAGCCGGCGCGTCCGCTCCGATCGGCAGGGTCGCGTTGCGGCGCTGGGCGAGCCGCCCGGGTGAGCCCGACATCTGGCGAAAACCCGTCACGCCCTCCGCCAGCATGAGCGCCAGGGCGCCGGAAGGATCTTCAAGCTCCAGCACATGACTGTGCATGTCGTTGTAGCCGGGTGTGACGAACTTGCCCCGCGCATCGATGCGCCGGGCGGCGGGTTCGGTCATGCCCGCCCGGCTCTCCTCGACGGCGAGGATGCGGCCGTCGGCGCCGAGGACCGTCACGTCCTCGCGCACGCTGCCGTCCAGCGTGTCGATGACGGTCGCGTTCTCTATCGCGAGATCCGCGCAGTCCCGGCGGCCGCAGCGCTGGCGCTC
This sequence comes from uncultured Acetobacteraceae bacterium, assembly GCA_964247395.1. Taxonomy (GTDB): domain Bacteria; phylum Pseudomonadota; class Alphaproteobacteria; order Acetobacterales; family Acetobacteraceae; genus CAXTPV01. The sequence goes on along the minus strand of CAXTUK010000004.1, from coordinate 16,121 downwards.
GGCCACGAGCCGGACAGGCGAAACGGCCGAGGCGGTCGTGCAAGACAAGCTCGAAGCATTTCGACGTGGCGTGGCCAATGGCCACAGGCAGCACGGGCATGACGCCAGACCATTCAACACAGCCAGCATGGCGGGGCTCCGAGGATCAGAAAGTTCCGGCGGTCGCCAGAGTCATGCAGACTTGACAGAATTATCGGCGAACGCAAGCATCGTGCACAAAGCGAGGCCGATCCGTCGGGCGACGGCCGAGGAGGGCTCGCGGGGAACGTCAATGATCTACCTGAACAACACTTGGTATGTGGCCGCCTGGAGCAGCGAGGTGCCGTCGGGTTCGCTGCTCGCGCGCACCATCCTGGAGCAGCCGGTGGTGATGTTCCGGCGCGAGGACGGCACGCTTTCCGCTCTGCACGATCAGTGTCCGCACCGCTTCGCTCCCCTGAGCAATGGCGTGCTGAAGGACGGCGTTCTGGCTTGCCGCTACCACGGTCTGGCCTTCGACGGCAGCGGCGCCTGCGTGTTCAACCCCCACGGGGTGGCTCCGCGTTCGATGGCGACGCGCGCGTACGCGGTGCACGAGGCGCATCGCGCGGTCTGGATCTGGATGGGGTCGGCGGAAAGGGCGGATCCTGGCCTGATCCCCGATCTGTCGTTCCTCGCCGCCGTGCCCGAGACCGCATTCAGTTCAGGCGAGCTGCTGTCGAGCAAGGGCAACTACGAGATTTTCGTCGACAACATCCTGGACCTCAGCCACACGGACTACCTCCATCCCGATACGCTGGGTGGCGGCGCCGTCACCAAGGCCAGGCAGGAGATCGAGGAAGCCGAGACCTACTTCGACGTGACCTGGTACACGCGCAGCGTTCCGCCGCCGCCGATCATGGCCTCGCTCGTCGATACTTTGCCGAAACGGACAGATTCGTTTTCCCGCGTTCGATGGTTTGCGCCCAGTGTCATGAAGCTCACCACAGGCATTCTGCCAGAAGGTGCCGATGAGTCCGTCGCGGTGAGCAACTTCAATGCTCATCTGATGACGCCCGAGACGGCCAGAACCACCCACTACTTTTTTGCGGCCACGCGCAATTACCGCACCGATGATGCCGCGATCAACGACCGCATCGCGGCGGCACGCCGGAAAATCTTCTCGACCGAAGACAAGCCGATGATCGAGCTCGTCGATGAGCGCATGGGCGACAACGAGTTCTGGAGCATGCGACCGGTGCTGATGGCGATCGATGGTGCGTCGGTGCGGGCGCGTCGTCGACTGCAGACGCTCATCCAGGCCGAGCAGGCAGCTTCGCGTTGACCTGTGTCCGATCCCCTGAACGGGATCGTGCACTTTCATTTGACACCTGCATCATCGAACTGAATTCTGAAGAACAACTCGATCGGAGGACGCCTTGCGCTTCTTCAGCTTCTCGCACGAAGGAAAGCGGGGCCTGGCGGTTGGCGGCCCTGACGGCACCTGCCGGGGGCTGACCGAGGCTGACGCGCTGTTCCCGGGCACGCTGGATCAGGTGATCCGTTCCGGATCGCAGGGCCTCGTGGATACCGCAGGCGTGCTGTCCGCTGGCAGAGCATTCGACATGGCCTCCGTGACCCCGCTGCCGCCGCTGAGCCGCCCCCCCAAGATCATCTGCGTCGGCCTGAACTATCGTGATCATGCCAACGAAAGCGGGCTGCAGGTGCCGGAGGATCCGGCGCTGTTCGCGCGCTTCACCTCGAGCCTCGTTGCGCACGACGCTCCAATCAGGAGACCTGCCGAGTCGGACAAGCTCGACTACGAAGGCGAGCTTGTCGCCGTCATCGGCGCCGGCGGCCGCAGGATCGCCAGGTCGGCTGCCCTCGACCACGTCGCCGGCTACTCGATCTTCAACGACGCCTCGATCCGCGACTTCCAGCTGCGAACGCCGCAGTGGACGATGGGAAAGAACTTCGACGGCACCGGGGCTTTCGGGCCGAGCATGGTCACCGCCGACGAGTTGCCTGCCGGAGCGCGCGGCCTGAAGATCGAGACCCGCCTGAATGGCGAGACCATGCAGAGCGCCTCGACCGAGAGTCTGATCTTCGACGTCGCGACCCTGATCTCGATGATCAGCGTCGGCATCACGCTCGAACCGGGCGACGTCATCGTCACCGGCACGCCGTCCGGCGTCGGCGGGGCCCGCAAGCCGCCGGTGTTCATGAAAGCCGGCGATGTCTGCGAAGTGGAGATCGAGCGCCTCGGAATATTGCGCAACCGCGTCGTCGACGATGCCGGCTGACCGGGGGACGACGCCGATGAGCCGCTCGGTTCCTGGAGAAGTCTCGATGGAGGAAGGACGTTCCTCGGACGAGAACGGGCGGCTTGACGCGCAGGTGCTCGTGGTCGGTGCGGGGCCGGTTGGCCTTGCGTTGGCGCTCGAACTTGGCTTGCGCGGGATCGCGGTGATCGTCGTCGAGCAACTTTCGCGGGCGGGCGCGCAGCCGCGGGCCAAGACGACGAATGCGCGCACCATGCAGCACATGCGGCGCTGGGGTTTGGCTGAAAAGCTGCGCGATGCGGCACCGCTGCCGCGCGACTATCCGACCGACATCGCCTTCGTCACCAAGGTGTTCGGGCGCAGGCTCGCATTGATCGAGAACGCCTTCGCCGGGGCCAAGGTCCGCGACCCGCGTTTCCCGGAGGCGGCGCAATGGATGCCGCAGTACATCGTCGAAGCCGTGCTGCGCGAGCGTCTCGGCGAGCTCGCCTCTGTCGAACTCAGGTCGGGTCAGCGTTTCGCAGCGCTCGAACAGCTCGACAGCGGCGTCGCAGCGACCATCGAAGACGACCAGACGGGAGAGCGTCGGACGCTGCGCGTTTCTTACGTCGTCGGCGCCGACGGCGCACGCAGCCGGGTCCGCGAGGCGATCGGCGCTCGGATGGAAGGCGACCACGCCTTCGGCCTCAACTACAACGTGGTGCTTCGCATTCCCGAACTTGCCGTCGAGCCGCCGACGCCGCGCGCGATCATGTACTGGGTGCTCAACCCTCAGAGCCCCTGCGTCATCACGCCGCTCCATCCCGACATCTGGGCGCTCGGCATCATGCTGCCGCCCGGTGTGAAGGAAGTGGCCGACGCCGACCTGCTGCGTCGCCTGGACCTGGCACTGGGTCGGCCGGTCGATGCCGAGATCCTGACGCGGGATGTCTGGGCCGCGCATCGCCTGATCGCGTCGCACTATCGCGATCGACGGGTCTTCCTAGCGGGCGACGCCTGTCACCTGCATCCGCCGTTCGGCGGCTACGGCATGAACCTGGGCATCGCCGACGCGGTGGATCTCGGCTGGAAGCTGGCTGCGACGATCGAAGGCTGGGGTGGACCGGGATTGCTTGATTCCTATCAGATCGAGCGCCAGCCACTGCATGTACGCACGATCGAGGAGGCGGTCGCCAACTACCGTGTTCTCAGCGAGCACCTGCTCAAAGCCAATCTCGAGGACGCGACGTCGGAAGGCGATCGGCTGCGCGCTGCGCTGGAGCAGGACATCCTCGCAGCCAAAAGTCGTGAGTTCCACACGCTCGGCGTCGTGCTGGGCTCCCGCTACGCGACCTCGCCGATCATCGTCGACGACGACTCGCTTCCGCCAGAGGAGCACCATTCGCGGTTCGAGCCGTCAGCTCACCCCGGCTGCCTGGCGCCGCACGCATGGCTGCCTGACGGGTCGTCGCTCTACGACCATCTCGGAGCCGGCTACACGCTGCTTCGGACCGGGCCAGCGGAGACGGACGCGATCCGCGACGACGCCGCGGAGATCGGCCTTCCCTTGACGATGCTCGATCTGTGCGGTGCGGGTATCGGATCCCTCTATGAGGCGCCGCTTGCTCTGATCCGGCCTGATCAGCACGTCGCCTGGCGGGGCTCGGGTCTGGACGCGGGCGTGCTCGACATTGTTCGGGGCGCGCAGCCCATGGCGATCAGACCCGGATCGGTCGGGGCGAGACCTCGACCGTCACCGGCAACGTCACCGTCTCGCGTGTCGCCGTGATGTCGGACCAGCAAAGCGCGCGGCCGGAGGTCGCGAGCGATGTTCCGGTCTTTGCCGAAGACCTCTTTGCGCCGGAGGCGCTGCGATCGCCGTTCAGTCACTACCGTGCGCTGCGGGATCTCGGTCCCGTGGCTCTGCTTGTCGAACCCGATGTGTTCGTCCTGTCCCGTCACGAGCAGGTGCGGGATGCCTTGCGGGCCAGCGACATCCTCGTCAGCGGTGACGGCGTCGGCTTCAACGACATCGTCAACCGGCCGGGTCTGCCGAACCTGATCCAGTCCGACGGCGACTTGCATGAACGGATGAAGGCCGAAGTGCTGCGGCCGCTGAGGCCGGGTTTGATCAGGCAGTACCGCGACGGCCTGCACGCGCTGATCAGCAGACGCATCCGGGAGCTGGTCGACGCGGGTCGCTTCGACGCGATGACCGAGATCGCGCAGTTCCTGCCCACACGGGCGATCAGCGATCTCGTCGGCCTGCCGGAGGCAGGACGCGCGAAGATGCTCGATTGGGCCGCCGCCCTGTTCAACAGCGTCGGCCCGATCCACCCGGAAATTGCCGCCGACTTCGCCAAGCTCATGGAGGCGCGCGAGTTCCAGATAAGCCTCGACCGGACCAAGGTTCGAGAAGGCAGCTGGGCCTGGCGGCTGTTCCAGGCCGCCGAGGCGGGACGGCTGACGGAGGCGGAGGCGCGCGGCGCCCTGTCGGCCTACATGCTGCCGAGCCTCGATACGACAATCCTGGCCAAGGGCCACCTGCTGAACAATCTGGCCCTGCATCCGGAGCAGTGGCGCAAGATCAAGCAGGATCCTTCCCTCATACCCGGCGCCGTGCTGGAGGGTGTCCGTCACAGTTCAGTCATCAGGTGGTTCTCGCGCGTGGCGCGGGAGGATTACAGGGTGCATGGCCGGACGATCCCGGCCGGCGCGCGCGTGATGATCATCTACGCTTCGGCGAACCGCGACGAGCGGCATTTCGCCGAACCCGACCGGTTCGACGTCATGCGTGACGCGACCTCGCATCTGGCATGGGGCACGGGGGCACATCTCTGTGCCGGCATGCATCTCGCCCGGATCGAGATGGAGGTCATGCTGGAGGCGCTGGTCGAGCATTGCGAGGTGCTGGAAGCAGGCGTTCCTGAGGTGGGCGCCAATCGCGGGCTTTACGGGTTTTTGCGGCTGCCGTTCGAGCTGCGTGGATCGGCAATCGCAGTCCCGCACGGGTCGCGTGTCGATTGACGCGTCCGGCTTGCCGCGGCCCCGGAACCGGGTCGCCACAGAGAAACGGAGAACAGGGAAGATGCCCAAGGTTTTCAGGCTTGGCTATGTCGACCTCGCAACGCAGTCGGTCGCTGGAGCCGTTGACTACTACTCTGAGGTCATCGGCGCGACGAAGACCGAAGGCAGCGGCGGCAGTGCCTTTCTCAGCCTTGGACTGGACCATCACAACATTGCGCTGCACGAGGATGCGGCGCCCGGCTTGCGCGCCATCGGCCTGCAACTCGGCCGCGATGCGCCACTCGACGAAGTCGCCGGACGGCTCGGCGAGCTCGGCCTTGCCGCCACCATCAAGACCGACGCGCGCCCGGGCGTCGGCAGGCTCGTTGAAGTGCCTGATGTCGGCGGCCACATGTTTCATCTCTTCGCCGACATGGATGCACCGGCGCCCGGATTCGGCGTCGCCGGCATCGTTCCGAACCGGATCGGCCATGTCGCGCTGCTGACGCCGGACGCAACGAAACTGGTGTCTTTCCTGACCGACGGCCTTGGATTCTGGGCCACGGACTGGTTCGAGGATCAGGTCACGTTCCTGACCTGCAACCGCGACCATCACGTGATGAATGTCGTTCAGGCGCCGGTCGCCGCCTTGCACCATGTCGCGCTCGAGCTTCGGGGACGCGACCACCAGCTGCACGCGATGGACCAGCTCACCCGGTATCGGCGTCCGATCGTCTGGGGGCCGTCCCGACATACCGCCGGCCACAACCTGGCCTCCTATCACTACGGAGCGGACAAGCTCCTGGTCGAGCTCTATGCCGACATGGACGTTTATGTTCCCGATCTCGGCAGCTTCGAGCCGCGACCTTGGCATGAAGACCTGCCACAGCGGCCGAAGCGCTGGTCGTTGCGCCAGATGACGGCCTGGGAGACCTCCTATGAATTCGACTTCCTGACCGTCGCATTCGGGACCTGACATGCCGAGACTTCTGGTGACGAATCTCGCCGGCGTGGAGAGCGAGGTCGAGGCAATATCCGGGTTGTCGCTGATGGAGAACATACGCGACAACGGTTTTGACGAGCTGCAGGCCATCTGCGGCGGCCAGTGCGCGTGCGCAACCTGCCACGTCTATGTCGATCCGGCATTCGAGGCCCGGCTGTCACCGATGAGCGACGACGAAGCGGCGATGATCGATGGGTCGTTGCGGCGCCGAGAGAATTCGAGACTTTCATGCCAGATCCGCTTCGTCGATGAGCTGGACGGGCTGCGCGTGACGATCGCGCCGGAAGGCTGAGGGATCCTTGAGGATTTACGACGTGCTGACCGTCGGCACCGGCCATGGCGGTTCGCAGACCGCCTCGACCCTGCGTCAGGCGGGGTTCGGCGGGTCGATCGCGATGATCGGCGAGGAGATGTGCCTCCCCTACGAACGGCCACCGCTGTCGAAGGATTACCTCGCAGGGCTCAAGGCTTTCGAGCGCCTGCTGATCCGGCCCGCCGCGTTCTGGGGCGAACGGGGCATCGAGTTGCTGCTCGGCCGCCGCGTGACGGCGGTCGAACCGGACCGCCACCTAGTGCGAACAGCCGAGGGCGAGATGGTCGGCTACCGGGCGCTCGTCTGGTCCGCGGGCGGCACGCCGCGCCGATTGACCTGCCAGGGGCATGATCTGAGGCGTGTGCACGTGATGCGCAACCGGGCGGACGTGGATCGCATGATCGGCGAGCTCAACCGGACCGAGCGCGTAATCGTGATCGGCGCGGGCTATATCGGCCTCGAAAGCGCGGCGGTCCTCTCGAAGCTCGGCAAGCATGTGACGGTGCTCGAGGCGCAAGGCCGCGTCCTGGCCCGCGTCGCCGGCGAAACGCTCTCGCGCTTCTTCGAGGCGGAGCATCGCGCGCGCGGCGTCGAGATACTGACCGGTGCGGCCGTTGCCTGCATCGAAGGCTGTCAGGGTGAGGCGACCGGCGTCCGGCTGGCGGACGGGACGGTGCTCGCGGCCGACATGATCATCGTCGGCATCGGGATCGAACCCGCCGTGGCGCCGCTGCTGCAGGCCGGGGCGGCGGCTCCGAACGGCGTGGCGGTGGATGAACGCTGCCGCACGACCCAGCCCGACGGTTTTGCAGTCGGCGACTGCGCCGCCCATCGCAACCGTCATGCGGCAGGCCGGCTGACGCGGATCGAGTCGGTGCAGAACGCAACCGACCAGGCGACCGTGGTCGCAAGGAACCTGGCCGGCCAGCGCGCGACCTACGACGCCATGCCATGGTTCTGGTCCATACAGTATGACCTGCGGCTGCAAGTGCTCGGCCTGTCGGCGGGATATGACGAGGAGATCGTGCGCGGACGTCCGGAGCAGCGGAGCTTCTCCGTGATCTATCGCAAAGGTGGCCGGGTTGTCGCACTCGATTGCGTCAATGCGCCTCGCGATTACGTTCAAGGCAGGTTTCTGTTGCAGAACGCCAGCATCCTCGATCGGGCGCTGCTCGCGGACCCGGGCGTCACGCTTGCCGAGATCGCGGCAACGTGACTGACCGGTCGGAATTGGCACTGGCTGGAGACATCGCATGAGTGGTTCAGGTGCATCGAACAAGGTGATCATCACCTGCGCGCTGACCGGCGCCATCCACACCCCGACGATGTCGGACGCGCTGCCGTGCACCCCTGACGACATCGCGGCGCAGGCGATTGCTGCCGCGGAGGCCGGAGCCGCCATCCTGCATCTGCATGCGCGCGACCGCGAGACCGGCCGACCGACGCCGGATCCGGACATGTTCATGCAGTTTCTCGGACCCATCAAGCAGGCCGTTCCGGCGGTGCTGAACATCACCACGGGCGGCGGCGTGACGATGACGCTCGAGGACAGGCTCGCCGCTCCGTTGCGCGCGAAACCCGAGATGTGCTCGCTGAACATGGGCTCGATGAACTTCGGGCTGTTTCCGCTCGCCAGCCGCTTCAAGCAATGGAAGCACGACTGGGAGGAGCCATACCTGCGCGGAACCGACGACCATATCTTCCGCAACACGTTCCGTGACATCGCGCGCATCATCGAGCTTCTGAACAAGGAGCACGGAACGCGCTTCGAGCATGAGTGCTACGATGTCGGCCACCTCTACAATCTGGCGCATTTCGTGGACCGCAAGCTCGTCGAGCCGCCCTTCCTCGTGCAGACGATCTTCGGAATTCTCGGCGGCATCGGCGCGGATTGGGACAATCTCCTGTTCATGAAGAGAACCGCCGACAGGCTGTTCGGTCGTGACTATGTCTGGTCCGTTCTGGCTGCAGGACGGCATCAGTTTCCGTTCGCGACGCAGGCAGCGATGATGGGCGGCAACGTCCGGGTCGGCCTCGAGGACAACCTCTACATCGGCCGTGGGCGGCTGGCGACGTCGAACGCCGAACAAGTGACCAAGATCCGGCGCGTGCTGGAGGAGTTGGGACACGAGATTGCGACACCGGCCGAAGCACGGTCCACTCTGCGTCTGAAGGGAGCGGACAATGTCGGCTTCTAGCTGGGTTTCAAGACCGTCCCCGGTTTCGCAGCCCGCACGAGCACTCGCGAGGTTCGCGCATCATGCGATCGGAGGCCCGATCAGACAATTGTAGCTTGAGCGCGGGCGGCCACCACTCGCGCGGAGAAAGGAGGAACCATGGACACGCGAGCGGCGATCGCCTTCGAGGCGGGCAAGGATCTGGTGGTCGACACCGTGCAGGTCGACGGACCGCGCGAGGGCGAGGTGCTGGTCGAGCTGCGCGCGACGGGCATCTGCCACACCGACAAATACACACTCTCCGGCGCCGATCCGGAGGGTCTGTTCCCGGCGATCCTGGGACACGAGGGCGCGGGCATCGTGAGGGAGGTCGGGCCGGGCGTCACCTCGCTCCGGCCGGACGACCACGTGATCGCGCTCTACACGCCCGAGTGCCGGGAATGCGAATACTGCCTCAACCCGAAGACCAATCTCTGCGTCAGGATCAGGAGCACGCAGGGCAAGGGGCTGATGCCGGACGGCACGTCGCGCTTCTCGCATCGGGGCGCGCGCCTGCTCCACTACATGGGCTGCTCGACGTTCTCGAACTTCACCGTGCTGCCGGAGATCGCGCTGGCCAGGATCAGGCCGGACGCGCCGTTCGAGATGGTCTGCTATGTCGGCTGCGGCGTCACGACGGGCGTCGGCGCGGTGCTGTTCACCGCCAAGGTGGAAGCCGACAGCACGGTCGTGGTGTTCGGCCTCGGCGGCATCGGGCTCAACGTCATCCAGGGCGCGCGCCTGGTCGGCGCGCGGCGCATCGTGGGCGTCGACAGGAACCCGGCGCGCGAGGCGATCGCGCGGCGCTTCGGCATGACCGATTTCGTCAATCCCGACGCGGTCGCGGGCGACCTGGTCAGGCATCTGGTGGAGCTCACCGGCGGCGGCGCCGACTACACGTTCGAGTGCGTCGGCAACACCACGCTGATGCGCCAGGCGCTCGAGTGCGCGCACCGCGGCTGGGGGGTCGCGACCATCATCGGCGTCGCGGCCTCGGGCCAGGAGATCGCGACGCGGCCGTTCCAGCTGGTGACCGGGCGGCGCTGGATCGGCACCGCCTTCGGCGGCGCGAGAGGGCGGACGGACGTGCCGCGCATCGTCGACATGTACATGGACGGGCGGATCAGGATCGACGAGCTGATCACCCACCGGCTGACGCTCGAGCGGATCAACGAGGGGTTCGACCTGATGACCAGGGGCGAAAGCATCCGTTCGGTGGTGGTCTACTGATGCGGTTCGGCGCCGAGCGGGTCAGGCCATCGCGGCGGCTTCGACGATCGTGACATTGGGTTCGCCGATCTCGAAGATCTCGACCGCGTCGCCGATGCGCAGCCGGCCCGCGTTCTCCGGCACCAGGTTCTGCCCGAACATCACGCCCCGATCGTCCCTTCGATAGCGGCCGAGCGTGCGAAGCGGCTCGGTCTTGTCCGGCCGCTCGCCGGTTTCGGGATCGATCGTGGTGACGATGCAGCGATCGCTCGGCTTGGCGACCGTGAAGGCGACCTCGCCGATCCGTATCCGGCGCCACCGGTCCTCGTCCCACGCCGATGCGCCGTCGACGATCAGGTTCGGCCTGAAGCGCCCCATGGTGATCGGCGATGGCAGCCATCCGTTCAGCGCGTCGAGCGACGCCGTCGTGCAGAGCAGGACCGGGAACGCGTCGGCGAAACTCACCGTGCTGCCCTCCGGCGCATGGGCGGGGTCGGTCGGCCGCGCTGCCGTGTCGTGCATCCAGACGAGACGGCACGGCTCGCCCAGGGCGTCGCCGAGCAGCATGTCCGCGACCTGCGAGGCAACGCGGGCCGGTAGCGTGTTGCCCCAGACGGTGACGTCGATCGTCTCCGCGTCGTCGCCGGGGAAAAGGACTTCGAGCGAGGAGTGCCCCGGTGCAGCCAGACGCACCCCGAACCCGGTTGCGGCGGCCTCGATGATCGCCATGCTCGCGTGCGTGCGCTGGGTGATGAACTTGCCGGCTCCGTCGACGACCATCCAGCGCCGGTCGCCCACGAGGCCGCATGGCTCGACCTCCATCTCGGCCCGGGAGCCGCCTCTCAGCGCCTTGACGGGATAGATCCGGATGTCCGCCAGATGCATGCCGTCGCGTCCTCGCCTGCTGACCCTTGCCCGATATCGTCGTTAGCACGATCGCCCCTCCGAGGTCGCGTCTCCCCGAGGATGCAGGGCTCGATGGCCAAACGCGGTCGGAGGCCATAAAACCGATCGGGAACAGGGAAGACAGCTTCACGATGCGAGCGTCACCACGATCGACCGATGTCTCCCTGGAACTGTCGCATGCCGCGTGACGAGTCGCCGGCCCGCTTGCCCAAGTCGGCGACGGGGATAGCGGGCTTCGACGACATCACCTTCGGCGGCCTGCCAACCGGCCGCCCATCGCTGATCTGCGGCGCCGCGGGGTGCGGCAAGACCCTGTTCGCGGTCACGTTCCTGGTGAACGGGGCGACCCTGTTCGACGAGCCCGGCGTGTTCATGAGCTTCGAGGAGCGCACCGACGACCTCAAGGTCAACTTCGCCTCCCTCGGCTACGAGCTCGAGGAGCTGATCGAGGCCGGCAGGCTCGCCATCGACCACATCCGGGTCGAGCGCAGCGAGATCGAGGAAGCCGGAGAATACGATCTCGAGGGCCTGTTCGTTCGGCTCGGATACGCGGTCGACTCGATCGGCGCCAGGCGCGTGGTGCTCGACACCGTCGAGACGCTGTTCTCCGGCTTCACCGATCCCTCCATCCTGCGGGCGGAATTGCGCCGGCTGTTCACCTGGCTGAAGGATCGCGGACTGACCGCCATCATCACCGGCGAGCGTGGCGAGGGGCGTTTCACCCGGTTCGGCCTCGAGGAATACGTCTCGGACTGCGTCGTCCTGCTCGACAACCGCGTCGACGATCAGATCACCACCCGGCGTCTCCGCGTGGTCAAGTATCGCGGTTCCGCGCACGGAACGAACGAGTATCCGTTCCTGATCGATGCGCAGGGCATCAGCGTGCTGCCGGTCACGTCGTCCGGGATCGACCGGCCCGTCTCGAGCGACGTCGTCCCCAGCGGCATTCCGGGACTGGACGCGATGCTGCGCAGCGGCGGGTTCTACCGCGGTTCGAGCATCCTGCTGTCGGGGGTCGCGGGCACCGGCAAGACGACGGTCGGCAGCCATTTCATCGACGCGGCCTGCGCGCGCGGCGAACGCTGCATGTTCTTCGTCTTCGAGGAAGGTGCGGCCGAGATCTGCAGGAACGCGCGCTCGGTGGGCCTCGATCTGCAGAGATGGGTCGACGCCGGACTCCTGCGGTTCGAGGCGGCGCGACCGAGCCTCTACGGCCTGGAGATGCATCTCGCGCGGATGCACCGGGACTTGGCGCAGTTCCGTCCCGCCGTGGTCGTGATCGACCCGATCTCGGCCTTTCGCGGGCCCGCGTCGGAGGTCCATGCGACCCTGCTGCGCATGGTGGACCTGCTGAAGAAGAGCGGCATCACGTCGCTGTTCACCAGCCTGCGCAGCGGCGGCTCGTTGATGGAGGGAACCGACCAGGGCCTGTCGTCGCTGATGGATTCCTGGGTCAAGCTCGTCGACCTCGAAGAGAACGGCGAGCGGAACCGGATTCTCTACATCGTCAAGTCGCGCGGCACGAGCCACTCCAACCAGGTTCGCGAATTTCGCATGACCGATTCCGGCGTCGAACTGATCGACGCCTATGTGGGAGCGGAAGGTGTCCTGACCGGCACCGCGCGCCTGACGCAGGAATCGCGCGAGCAGGCCGCCTCCGCCCGGCGGCGGCAACAGATCGAGCGACGCCGACGCGATCTGGCCAGGCGCCGCGGCGCCGTCGAGCGCCAGATCGCCGAATTGCAGGCGGCTCTCGAAACCGAGGAGGACGAGGCGCGACTGCTGCTCGACGAGGAGGACGCGCACGAAACGGCGCTGGCCACCGACCGCGAGGTGATCGCCGGCCGCCGGGGCGCGGCCGAGTGCCGGACGTCCAGCATGAAGGCCAGCTCGATCCCGACATCGACCCGGGCACCTATCATCTCCGCCTCTACGTCGCCGGTCAGACGTCGAAATCGCTCGCCGCGGTGGCCAATCTCAGGCGCGTTTGCGAGGAGTACCTGGCGGGGCGCTACGAGATCGAGGTGATCGACCTGGTGCAGAATCCGAAGCTCGCGTCGGGCGACCAGATCCTCGCCATCCCCACTCTCGTGCGCCGACTTCCGACGCCGCTGAAACGGATCATCGGCGATCTGTCGGACACCGAGCGCGTCCTCGTCGGGCTGGTTATCCGGTCGAGGGCCGGAACTTGAGCGACGGCGGCGAGGATCCGACCGCGACGTCCTTTCGGCTGCGGCTGTTCGTGGCCGGAGGCACCCTGCGCTCACGGCAGGCGATCGAGAATCTCAAGCGGATCTGCGACCGGCACGTCGTCGGGCGGGTCGATCTGGAAGTGATCGACATCTACCAGCAGCCGGAACTTGCCGCGCGGCATCAGATCGTCGCCGCACCGACCCTGGTCAAGTTCCTGCCGCTGCCGATCCGGCGGATCATCGGCGACCTCTCCGAGGAGGAGCGTGTTCTCCGCGGCCTGGAACTTGCGTCCTCCAGGCTGCCGGGCGGCCATGGGCCCTGAGCCGGTCATGAACCCGGACCAACTGGTCGCCACCATTCGCGAGCTCGAGGCGCGGCTGGCGGAGAGCGAGGATACGCTGGAAGCGATCCGGCGCGGCGACATCGACGCGCTGGTGGTCAGCGGGCCTTCCGAGGAACACCGCGTCTTCACCCTGGAGAGCGCGGATCGTCCCTACCGGGTCCTGGTCGAGCAGATGCAGGAAGGCGCCGTCACCATCGGCGAGGACGGAACGGTGCTCTACTGCAACCGCCGCCTCGCAGGCATGCTGGACGTGCCGCAGGAGCAGCTCATCGGCCGCAGCCTGGAACGGTTCCTGCTCGCCGGGGACGTCGAGGATTTCACCCGGCTGCTCGGCACGGCCAGGCAGGCCGGAGCCCGACGCGAACTGACGCTCCGGACCGCCGGGGAGAAGACCATCCCCGTCTATCTCTCCCTCAGCCTCCTGCGCGACCGGGAGACGACACTCCTGTGCGGAGTGCTGACCGACCTGACCGAGCAGAAGCTCCATCTCCGCGAACTTGCGGACGCCAACGCCAGGCTGGTCGAGGAAAGCGCCGAACGCGCGCTGGCGGAGGACGCGCTGCGCCAGTCCCAGAAGATGGAGGCGGTCGGTCAGCTCACGGGCGGCCTCGCCCACGACTTCAACAACCTGCTGACCGGCATCACCGGCAGTCTGGAACTGATGCAGGCGCGCCTGGCCCAGGGCCGGAGCAGCGAGGTCGGTCGCTACGTCGCCGCCGCCCAGGGAGCCGTCGACCGGGCGGCGTCGCTCACCCATCGCCTGCTGGCGTTCTCCCGACGCCAGACGCTCTCGCCCGTGCTCACCAACCCCAATCGGCTGATCGCCGACATGGAGGAACTGATCCGTCGCACGGTCGGGCCGACGATCGCCTTCGAGACCGTGCTCGCGGTCGGACTCTGGACGACGCTCTGCGATGCCAACCAGCTCGAGAACGCTGTGCTGAACCTGTGCATCAACGCCCGGGACGCGATGACCGATGGCGGCAAGCTGACGGTCGCGACCACGAACGTCCGCCTCGATGCGCGCGGGGCCCAGGAGAGGAGGATGTCGCCTGGCGAATACCTCGCGGTCTGCGTCACCGATACCGGCACCGGAATGCCGCCCGACGTGGTGGCTCGGGCTTTCGACCCGTTCTTCACCACCAAGCCGATCGGAATGGGAACCGGTCTCGGCCTCTCGATGATCTACGGGTTCGCGCGCCAGTCGAACGGACACGCCCGCATCGACAGCGAACCAGGCCACGGCACGACGGTGCGCATCTATCTGCCGCGGCATGCGGCCGAAGAGTCCGGACCGACGGCCCGGGCGGCGGAGGCCCGGCCCGGCCGGGCCGAGGCCAGCGAGACGGTGCTGATCGTGGACGACGAGCCGACCGTGCGCGGGCTGGTGGCCGAGATCCTGGCGGAGCTGGGATATTCGACGATCGAGGCGGCGGATGGGCCGGCCGCCCTGGAGGTCCTGGATTCGCAGGCCAGGATCGATCTGCTGATCACCGATGTGGGCCTTCCCGGAGGCCTGAACGGACGACAGGTCGCGGACGCGGCCCGGCATCGGCGCCCGGACCTGCAGGTCCTGTTCATCACCGGCTACCCGGACAATGCGATCCTGGCGAACGGCATCGTCGATCGCGGCATGCAGGTGATGACGAAGCCGTTCGCGATGACCGCGCTCGCGACCAAGGTGCGCTCGATGATCGAGACGGCAGGCTGACCAAAGGCCAGGGCTTACGCCTCGCAGAACGGGGTCTGGCGCCGACCGGCCGCCCTGCTCGTTCCGGCCGCCGCCAGATCGCGCGCGAACTTGCGTTGGCGCCGCTGCATCAGCATCCACGACACCGATGTGGCGAACGAGGCCACCCTCGTGTGCGGCCGAAAACCGATCGCCTTGAAGATCATGCCGACCGCGCGGGCGAGATGCTCGCGCCGATAGGAACCCATCGCACCCGCCATGTAGCCTGCGATGCAGCGTGCGTGGTCGTAGGGCAGCGCTTCGGGTTCGTTGGTGACGTGGTAGGCGAAGGCGAGCTCGTCGTCCTCGGTCTCGGTCACGCGACCGAGTGCGATGCGGGTGCGGCGCAACACGCCGATGCGCTCGCGGTGCAGGTAGCGGTGCATATGGTCATAGAAAAGCTTGAAGTGCCGGTATTCGTCGGCGGCGATCTGCCGGCAGACCTGCTGCAGCACGGGCTCCTCGGTGCGCTCGGCGAGGGCGGTGTAGAAGCTCGACGTGCCGGTCTCGACCATGCAGCGGGCGATCAGTTCGCCGGTGCGCGAGCCGCGGACGGACCGGTCGATCTCGATCGGCACCTTGTAGCCGCTCTTGTAGCGTTCGAAGGCGCCCGGATAGTCCCACTCGGGATCGGCGAGCGTCGCCCAGCGGCCGAGCGCGTCGCCGTGCTGGCATTCCTCGACAGCCCAGTTGCGGGCCGCCTTGCTGAAATCGGGATCGTCATGGAAGACGTTGGCGAGATAGGTCGCATAGTCGGTGCCGTTCCGCTCGACCACCGAGGCGGCCTTGACCAGCGCGATGAGGGCGGGATCGACCTTTGCGGGGTCGAAGCGCCCCCAATCCATGTCGGAGATCTGCCAGTGCTTCGCCATGCCGGTGCTCTAGAGCAGTCCCGCTCAGACTGGCATCAGGCTGAGCGGGAAAACTGCTCGCTCGAAGAAAAGCTCGAGCGCGCGGGCCGGTTGCGGTGAGCCAGGGAGCGCG
>CAXTUK010000003.1:0-30432 GCA_964247395.1 uncultured Acetobacteraceae bacterium | reverse complement strand
ATGTCTGGCTGCACGACTACGCCTGGTTCTGCCCGCGCATCGCGCTTCTCGGCCCGGCCCGGGTCTATTGCGGCGAGCCGCCGATCGAGGGCTGCCGCCGCTGCATCGCCGAGGCCGGCAGCCTGCTGGGCGACGACGCGCCGGTCGACGAGGTGGTGGCGCGATCCGCCCGCCTCTTCGCCGGCGCGAGGCGCATCGTCGCCGCGTCCACCGATGCCGCACGCCGCCTGCAGGCGCATTTCCCCGGCATCGACGTCGACACCGTTCAATGGGAAGCCTCGGCCGCGCCGCCGCCGCCCGTCGTCCCTCGCACGCCGACGCGGGAGCACCCGCTCGTCGTCTGCGTCGTCGGCGCCATCGGTCCCGAGAAGGGCATCGAGGTCCTGATCGCCTGCGCCCGCGACGCCGCGTTCCGCGCCCTGCCGATCCGTTTCGTCGTCGTCGGCCACACGTCGGAGGACGATCGCCTGCTCGCGGCCGGGCCGGCCTTCGTCGTCGGTCCCTATGACGAGGACGAAGCGACCGAGATCATCCGCGCCCAGAACGCCGATCTTGCCTTCCTGCCCTCCATCTGGCCCGAGACCTGGTGCTACGCCCTGTCGGAATGCTGGCGCGCCGGCTTGTCCGTCGTCGCCTTCGACATCGGCGCTCCCGCCGAGCGCATCAGACGCGACGGCGGCGGCGCACTGTTGGCGCTCGGCATCTCGCCGGCCGCGATCAACGCAGCGCTGATTGCTTTCGTGCAACAACGACCGCTCTCCACGACGCCAGCCCGCGCCATGCGCGGCTCCCTGATGCGAGAAGCTGCCGAAGGGCTTGTCACGCCCCCCCATTCCGCGCGATCCATGCCGCGTACAGCATCCGCTAACAAGCGGACACGCGACCAGGCGTCATAGAGAGGCGGACAGGCCGAATGGCTCAGGCACAGGTGGCACGCGGACAAACGGCCCAATCGCCTCAGGCGAGGGCCGCTTCACAGCCCGGTCAGACCCAGAAGCTCGTTCAGGAGCTGAAGGTCTCGGCCCATCTCATGACCCTCGAGCCTGGGGTGTTCTGCATCTTCAATGTACCCGGCGAGCAACGCGTCGACGAGCGCACCGGGTTTCCCGGCGTTCGCGTCTCCATCCCGCCGAGCCCGTCCGAGGCCAAAATCGACATCCTGAGCTTCGCCGGCGAGGGATGGCTCGGCGCGCGCGACAGTGCGGTCCTTGTCAGGATCGCTGACGCCCCGTCGGAAGTCCTGATCACCATCTACCAGCGCGAGGGCGCGTCCGAGCCGGCGCCCAAGATCCAGATCCAGCAGCTCAGCGACGGCAACGCTCCGGTCTCCGGCCCGGTCCGCAGCAGCCCGACCCAGGTCGACGTCGCCAACGCCGAGGTCGCCGCCCACATCCAGCGACGCGGCGACGTCGTGGCCAGGCTCGGCGAATGGATGGGCGACAAGGGCAGCCAGCGCTGGATCGAGGGCTTCTCCATCGCGCCGCGTAGCGAGATCGGCCGTGAGGACATCGAATATCAGGCCGTGCTCGGCCGCGGCTGGCTGTCGCCCTGGTCGGAAGGCGGCCAGTATTGCGGCAGCCGCGGCATGGCGCTGCCGATCCTGGGCCTTCGCGCCCGCCTCAAGGGCGACGCGGCGCAGCGCTACACGCTTCGCCTCAGCGCCAGCTTCACCGACGGCAGCAGCGCCGGTCCCGTCGACGGCAGCCGCAGCTGCGAGGCCGAGAGCCTGGCGCCGCTGGAAGCGTTCCTCGGCTAGATCGTGCCGCTCCAGGCGTCGGGGGGCGGCTATCCAGGCCTGGCGCGGCAGCGCGCCGCCGCACCACGCGGCGCCCCGAGACCGACCGATGACAAACCGGCGCCTCCCAAGGGGCCAGCGCGCGGCAAGCCGGCCGCAGGGGCCGCGGGGCGTCGGAAGTAGGGCGACGCCGACTGCCAGGCCGCGCGGGTGCGTTACCTGTTCGTCCACCAGAATTTTCCCGGACAGTTCGTCCATCTTCTCCGCCACCTGATCGCGCAGAAGCGGCACGACATCGTCTTCGTCAGCGAGGACAATCCCAATCGGATGGACGGCGTCCGTCGCCTGATCTACGCCAAGCCGCCCGACCTCGGAAAATCGACCTTCCCCACCGCTGCCGAATTCGAGCTCGCCATGCACCGGGCCCACGCCGTCTCGCTCGTGGCCCGGCAGGTCGACCGGCTCGGCTTCCAGCCCGACATCGTCATCGGCCATCACGGCTGGGGCGAACTGCTCGACATAGGCGACGTCTGGCCCGGCGTCCCGTTGCTCGGCTACCAGGAGTTCTTCTATCGGCTCGAAGGATTCGACGTCGGCTTCGATCCCGAATTCCCCACCTCCGTCGACAGCCTGCCGCGCATACGCGCCAAGAACGCGGTCAACTTCCTCGCGCTCACCAATGGCGGCCACGGCCAGACCCCGACCGAGTTCCAGCGCGACAGCTACCCGGACTGGGCCCGCTCCTCGATCAGCGTGCTGCCCGAGGGCGTCGATCTCGAAGGCTGCCATCCGGCGCCGGAAATCAAGCGCCGCGTCTTCCGGCTCGGCGACGTGACCATCCGACCCAAGGAACGCCTGGTCACCTACGTCTCGCGCGACCTCGAACCCTATCGCGGCTTCCACACCATGATGCGCGCGCTGCCGCGCCTGCTCGACGCGCGCCCCGACGTGCGCGTGATCCTGGTCGGCGGCGACGGCGTGAGCTACGGCGCGAAGCTCGCCGAGGGCAACTGGCGCGAGCGCATGCTGGCCGAACTGCGCGGCCGCATCGATCTCGAACGCGTGCATTTCGTGGGCAAGCTCGACTATGCCGACTACAAGCGCCTGCTCAAGCGCTCGGACGCGCATGTCTATCTGACCTATCCTTTCGTGCTGTCCTGGAGCCTGCGCGAGTCGCTCGCCTGCGGCTGTGCGGTGGTCGCCAGCGACACGGCCCCGGTGCGCGAGTTTATCACCCATGGCGAGAACGGTTTGCTCACGCCCTTCCTCGAACCCGATCGTCTGGCCGACAACATCCTTGAGCTGCTCGAGAACCGCGCCCTCGCCGGCCGGCTGACGGCGGAAGCACGCCGTTACGCCGAGCGTACGCTCCGAATGGACACCTATCTCGCCGCCTACGAGGCGCTGATCGACGACGTGATCGAGCACCGCGTATAGTTTCCCGACCCCTCTCGGGCCGGCCTCAGGCCGGCACCTCGTCGATCGACGCGGGCTCGCGGAGCGCCACGCCATTCGTCTCACGGCGCAGGCGCGACATGGCCGGATAGGCGGCCAGCCGCGCGCGCATGATGGAGCCGAGCGGCCGGTGAGCGGCTAGGCTGTGCGAGACGCAGAAGGAAAGACCGTCGACGAACGCGCGTCGGGCCGGGCTGCAGGCTTCCTGCTTCGGCAGGCGCAGCCGCGCCACGGTGCGGTAGGGGCTTTCCCTCTCCGGCCATTCCACGCTCGCATTCTCGACCGGCATGGTCCTGAGGCTCGTGCAGAGCTGCACGCGGATCTCGAACTCCGCCTCGTGCTGCCACAGGAACTCGACGGTGGCGACCCGCAGCGCATCGGGAGCGTCCTGATCGATCGACACGCCGTCCAGCGCACGCTGGGCGGCCGCCACGGGCACGACGGCAAGCTTCGCCACGTAATCCCCGTAACGGATGGGAGCCTGAGTGAAATACGCCTCCGCCAGCGGATGCACCCGGCTATGACCGAAGAAGTCGAGGGTCGGGCTATCCGCGCCGACCTGGTGCAGCGCCTTGTTGATGGCCCGCGACAGCGCCGGACGCTCGGCCCCGAGATCGCCGAATACACGCCCTCGCCGGCAAGCGGTCGGCCGCCCGATGCGTCGAGCTTCGTGCGCTTCAGCGTCTCGATCGAGACCATTCCGCCGGACGAGGCGCAGACCATTGACGAGATCCTTGCTTCAACGCGCCGCCTGCACGGACGCACCCGCGCGAAGTTCGGCGAGGCGGTGCGTGTCTCGCACGCCAAGGCGCACGGCGCCGCGGTTGGCGAGTTGACCGTCCTCGACGACCTGCCGGCGCCGCTCGCACAGGGCGCCTTTACGCCCGGGGCGCGCTATGGCGTCATCGCGCGGCTCGCCAACGTGCCGGGCGAGCTGGATCGTGATTCGGTCGCGACGCAGCGCGGACTCGCCCTCAAGCTGCTCGGGGTCGAGGGGGAGAGGCTGCCGGGCCACACCGATGCCACCCAGGATTTCGTGCTCGACTCCGGCAATCGCTTCGCTGCGGGCACGGCCGCCAAGTTCCTCGCCAGTCACCGTATGCTGGAGCACGCGCCGCAGATATCGGGCAGGGTCAAGGCGATCATCAGTAGGGCGCGCACGTGCCGGGAATTGGCGCGTCTCACCCCGACGTTGAGCAACAGGCCGTCGAGGACGTCGCCCGCGACCCGCGTCCACAACCAGCGCTGCGGATCGTCGGATGCCAGGATGAGCACGCCCGAGCCGATCTCGCGCACGCCGAACGCGCGCAGCAGCTTCTTGTGCCCCTCCAGGCCACTCGCACGCGCGACGGCGCGAGGTGCCAGAAGTTCAGCGAGACCGAGCCCGATGACAAACCAGCCAAGGCCGCGTGCCACTGTGCGGGAACGTGTCTTCATGTGGATCTTTTCTTGAGGCCGCCTGCTTACGTCATCCGGAGTCCCACGTTCGGCCGAACGCGAGATCGTGAACGCGCGAAACCCCTGGCATGTCGACCGACTTGCAACGCGGGTGCCCGAGCGTTGCTTGGACCGGAAGGAAGATGCCGATGATCGTGGCCGAGCCGATCCGCTACTTCCCTGAAGTGGAGGATATCCACTCGGACGAGAGCGCGACGATCGACAAGTTGAACCAGACCTTCGACACGATCCTCGAGACCACCGCGAGGAATTATCGTCACGCGGTGCGTTCCGTCCACGCCAAGGCGCATGGCGTTCTCGAAGGCACGATGGTCGTCATGAGCGACCTGCCGCCGCAACTGGCGCAAGGCCTGTTCGCCAAGCCGGGCGAGCACAAGGTCTATCTACGCTTGTCGACCAATGCCGGCGACATCCTCCCGGACGTGATCTCCCTGCCGCGTGGGATGGCGTTGAAGGTGCTCGATGTCGAGGGTGAGCGCCTGCCGGGCGCCGAAGGGACAACGCAGGATTTCATCATGGTGAACGGCCCGGTGTTCCAGGCCAGGACAGCCGAAAAGTTCCTCGGCAATCTCAAGGTGCTCGCCGGGACCACCGACAGGATGGTCGGAGTGAAGAAGGCGGTGTCCTCCGCCATGCGGGGGGTGAACACGGCGCTCGACGCCGTCGGCATCGAAAGCCCGAAGGTAGGCTCGCTGGGAGGCGCGCCGAACATCGATCCGCTCGGCGAGACCTACTACAGCGTCACGCCGTTTCGTTTCGGCGACTACATCGCGAAGTTCAGCCTCGTCCCTGTCGCTCCCTCGCTGATCGCGTTGAAGGACAAGGAGATCGACGCCACCGACAGGCCGGACGCGATCCGCGAGGCAGTCCGGTCCGAGATGACCGGGCTCGACGCCGTGTGGGAGTTTCGCGTCCAGCTCTGCCGCGATCTGGACAGACAGCCCGTCGAGGATCCGACCGTGACATGGGACGAGGGAGTGGCGCCGTTCCAGACCGTCGCGACGATGACCGCGCCGCGCCAGGACAGCTGGAATGCATCACGGGTGCAGGCGGTCAACGAAGAGATGAATTTCAGCATCTGGACTGGTCTCGCGGCCCATCAGCCACTCGGGAACATCAACCGAGCGCGACGGGACACTTATCGGCATTCCGTGCAGTTCCGCGAGCGCTTCAATGGTTGCCCCGTTCACGAGCCGGGCGCCCGCGCTGTCACATGACCCGGTTCGGGTGCCGCTACCTGTCCGCTCGTCCGGAGACGAACTCCTCCAGCCAGTGGATCGTGTAGTCCCCTCGACGGAACTCCGGATCCGCCAGGATGCGCAAGTGCAGCGGCGCCACTGTCCTGATCCCTACGATCGCCAGCTCCGCCAGCGCCCGCTCCATCCGCCTGATCGCGCCGAGCCGCGTGTCGGCGTGCACGATCAGCTTGGCGATCATGCTGTCGTAGTGCGGCGGCACCACATAGCCGGCGAAAATCCCCGCATCCACCCGCACGCCCAATCCGCCCGGCGCGTGATACGCCTCGATCCGCCCGGGCGACGGCGCGAACGTCTCCGGATCCTCCGCCGTGATCCGGCACTCGATCGCGTGACCGGTGAAGGTGATGTCGTCCTGCCCGTAACCGAGCCGCTCGCCCGAAGCGATGCGGATCTGTTCGCGCACCAAATCGATGCCCGTCACCATCTCGGTCACCGGATGCTCCACCTGCAACCGCGTGTTCATCTCGATGAACGCGAACTGCCCTTCCTGGTAGAGGAACTCGAGCGTCCCCGCGTTCCGGTAGCCAAGCGTGCGCAGCGCCGCCGTCGCGATGCCGCCGATCCGGTCCCGATCCGCCGGGCTCAGCGCCGGCGATCCCGCTTCCTCCAGCAGCTTTTGATGCCGCCGTTGCAGCGAGCAGTCGCGCTCTCCCAGATGCACCACGTCGCCGTGCCCGTCGGCGAGGATCTGCAGCTCGATATGACGCGGCTTGTCGAGATAGCGCTCGAGATAGACCTCGTCGTTGCCGAACGCGGCCTTCGCCTCCGCGCGCGCAACCCGCCACGCCTCCGCGAGCCCGTCCGCGTCCTCGGCCACCTTCATGCCCCGGCCGCCGCCGCCCGCCGCCGCCTTGACCAGCAGCGGAAAGCCGATCGCCTCGCCCACCCTGCGCGCCTCGTCGAGATCGGCGACCGCGCCGTCCGATCCCGGCACCAGCGGCACGCCGAGGCTCGCCATCGCGATCTTGGCCTGGATCTTGTCGCCCATCATGCGGATGTGCTCCGCCGAGGGTCCGATGAAGACGAGGCCCTGCGCCTCGCACATCTCGGCGAAGCCCGCGTTCTCGGCCAGGAAGCCATAGCCGGGATGGATCGCGTCCGCCCCGGTGATCGATGCCGCCGTCAGGATCGCCGCCTTGTTGAGGTAGGAATCGCGTGCGGCCGCCGGCCCGATGCACACCGCCTCGTCGGCAAGGCGCACATGCATTGCGTCCTCGTCGACCGTCGAATGCACCGCGACCGTGCCGATCCCGAGTTCCTTGCACGCTCGCAACACCCGCAACGCGATCTCGCCCCGGTTGGCGATCAGGATCTTCTGGAACACCCGCGCGCCCGCGCCGCTCGCCACGCTCAATCGATCACCGCGAGCACTTCTCCGAACTCGACCGGCGCGCCTGACGCGATCAGGATCGCCTGCAGCGTCCCCGCCTTGTGCGCCTTGATCTGATTGAACGTCTTCATCGCTTCGATCAGCAGCAGCGTCTGGCCGGCGCTGACCGTCTGCCCCGCGATCACGAACGGGGGTGCCCCCGGCTCGGGCGTCAGGAACGCGATGCCCACCATCGGGCTGGTCACCGCTCCCGGATGCTGCGCGAGGTCGGGCTCCGACTCGGCTGGCGCCACCATCGCCTTCGGTCCCGCGACCGGCGAAGGCGCCGCATACGCGACCTGCCCCGACGCCGGCGCCCGCACCACGCGAATCCGCTGATCCTTCTCGGCGACCTCGATCTCCGTCAGTCCGGTCTCGGTCAGGATATCGGCGAGGGTCCGGATCGCATCCGCGTCTACCGGCAGTCGGCTCATCGCTCGTCCTCGTCCATCAGGATGTCCGCCATCGCGGTCAACGCCAAGGCGTAGCCTCGGATACCTAGGCCGCATATCACCCCCTGGGCCGCCTTGCTGACGAAGGAGTGGTGCCGGAACTCCTCGCGCCGGTGGATGTTCGTCAGGTGCACCTCGATCACCGGCCGCTCCACCGCCAGCAGCGCGTCGAGCAGCGCCACGGACGTGTGGGCGTAGGCGCCCGGATTGATCAGGATGCCGCGCGCCCGGCCGCGGCACTCCTGCACCCACGACACCAGCTCGCCCTCGCCGTTGGTCTGCCGGAAATCGATCGCGATACCGATCTGCTCGGCCGCCGCCGCGCACACCTGCTCCACGTCGTCGAGCGTCGCCGCCCCGTATACGGACGGCTGCCGGACGCCCAGCATGTTAAGATTCGGACCGTTGAGGACGGCGACGAGAGGAGGGGCCATCCGCAGTGCCCCTACCATTTTCGTGCCCACCCTCCAAGCCTCGCGCCCTGCGTGCCATATCCACCACAACGGCAAGGGATGCAGACCGGATGTCGGCCACGTTCGCGGTCGCGGTGAACGGTGAGCAGCGGCTGGCCGAGCCAGGCCTCACGCTTGACACGTTTCTCGAAACACTCGGCCTCGATCCGCGCAGGATCGCCGTCGAACGCAACGAGGCCGTCGTCTCGCGCTCCCGCTATGCGACGACGCCGCTCGAGCCCGGCGACCGTCTCGAGATCGTTCACTTCATCGGCGGAGGCTGACCATGGACACCATCACCGACCTGACTTCAGGCGCAGGTGTCGACGGCTGGGAGCTCGCCGGCCGGCGCTTCCGCTCCCGCCTGATCGTCGGCACCGGCAAGTATCGCGACCTCGAGCAGACCGCCGCCGCCATCGAGGCCTCGGGCGCCGAAATCGTCACCGTCGCCGTCCGCCGCGTCAACCTCTCCGACCCCGGCCAGCCGATGCTGCAGGACCATGTCGATCCCAAGCGCTATACCTACCTGCCCAACACCGCCGGCTGCCACACCGCGAGCGAAGCCGTCCGCACGCTGCGTCTCGCCCGCGAGGCCGGCGGCTGGAACCTCGTCAAGCTCGAGGTCCTTGGCCCGCCACCGCACCTCTATCCCGACATGCGGGCGACCCTCGAGGCCGCAGAGGCCCTGATCGCCGACGGCTTCGAGGTGATGGTCTACTGCGCCGACGACCCGGTCGCCGCCAGGCGCCTCGAGGAGCTCGGCTCGGTTGCCATAATGCCGCTCGGCGCCCCGATCGGTTCCGGCCTAGGTCTGCAGAACCCGGCCATGCTCTCGCTGCTGATCGATCAGGCGCGTGTGCCCGTCCTGGTCGACGCGGGCGTCGGCACGGCGTCCGACGCGGCGATCGCGATGGAGCTCGGCTGCGACGCCGTCCTGCTCAACTCCGCCATCGCCCATGCTGGCGATCCAGTGCTGATGGCGCGCGCCATGCGCGCCGCCATCGAGGCTGGCCGGCTCGCCCATCTTGCCGGCCGGATGCCGCGCCGCATGGGGGCTGATCCGTCCAGTCCGCTGACCGGCCTCATACGGTAGCAAGCTCACGGCGACGCCAGCCAGCCCGTACGACATTGTCCGATCGCATCAAAGTGATGAAACCGGTTGATCTCCGCATCATCCTTGAGGCCTAATCGCGCCGGGTTGGGGGGAGCGTGAGCAATCGTGCCAGAACGGGCAACAGCACCGGCCGCCACCCTTCGGCCAGCTCTCGTGATGCTCGCGACGATCCTCGGTCTCCCGCTCACCGCACCTCACGCTCGCGATCTTCGCCCGGACTGGTCGCAGGATGGCCAGGCCAGCTACTACGGCGATCATTGGATCGGTCACCGCACCACCAGCGGCGCACGATTCGACCAGAACCGACTGACCTGCGCCCATGCCAGCCTGCCGCTCGGCACCAGGCTTCTGGTGACCGCGGACGACAGCGGCGCCAGCGTCGTCGTCACCGTCAACGACCGGCAGCCCGACCACGGCGAACGCATCGTCGACCTGTCGCGCGCCGCCGCGCGCCGTCTGCATATGCTCGGCCGCGGCGTTGCCGACGTGACGATCTCGCCGGCGACCGCCGTCGACATCCGCACCCACGATCCCGAACAGGACGGCGAGGTGGCCGAGGCCCCCGACGACGCCGACTCCCAGGATGTCGCCGCGCTGGAGCCTTCAGCCCCGATCAGTCATGCGCGACATGGTCCGCGACATAGGCACCACGCTCGCCGATAGGCTGCACTCCGCCCGCGGTGCTGTCCTCCACCGTCTGCAGTTCGAGCTCCGCGTTCAGCTCCGCGCCCACCAGCACCACGAATGCCGTGACATAGAACCACATCATCATGCCGACGATCGCGCCGAGCGGCCCATAGGTCGCGTCGTAGCTCGCGATATGTCCTACGTAGTACGAGAACAGCACCGACGCCAGCAGCCACAGCGCCGTCGCCAGCAATGATCCGGGCGACACCCATCCCCAGGTTGGCGACCGGCGCGACGGCCCGAACCGGTAGAGCAACGAGAGCGCGCCTACCACGAACGCCAGCATCAGCGCGAAGCTGCCCAGCCTGATCCAGCCGGTGATCTGCGCGACCACCTGCTGCAGCCCGAGCTGCTGCGGCACGTAGGTCAGGATCGGCGGCAGCGCCACCAGCAGCGCGACCGCGAGCCCCGTCCCGAGGATGCCGCCCAGCGTCATCACCAGCGCCGTCCCCTGGTAGCGCACGAAGCTCCTGGTCTCCTTCTCCTCGTAGGCGATGTTCAGCGCCGACAGCAGCGACTTGGTCCCTGCCGAGGCCGACCACAGCGTGATCATCAGGCTGATCAGGAACGAGAAGGTCAGTGTCCCCGGCGGCTTGGTCACCAGCTGGTGCACCCGCGCCGAGATCAGGTCGAGTGCGCTCGCCGGCAGGATGTCTCGCAACAGGGACATCTGCTGCTCGACCGTGCGCGGGTCGAACAGCAGCCCATAGAGGGCGACCAGCATCGAGATCGCCGGGAACATCGCCAGGATCGCATAGAACGCGCACCCGGCCGAGGCCAGCGACACCCGGTCCGAGATCACCTCCGAGCCCGTCCGCTTGAGCACTCGCTTCCAGCCCGCCCACGGGATCTGCCGCGGATGGTGCGCGCGTCGACCGAGCGCTCGCGCCGCTTCGCTTTCCAGGTCGATCGCCGCCGTCCCGCCGCCGCGTCCCGGCAGTCTGGCCGGCTTGGGCGCGCGCCCATCGGATCGTTCCGGACCGGCAAGCTTCATGGCGCAGCTCTCTTCGGCAAATGGCGCGGCCGTGAAATCGAACGAAGCTCACGTTTTCCGGTTGCATTGAGGGGCGGGGGGTCATAGATGCACCCTCCACGCAGCAACGCACGTGCCTCTGGCCCCTGGGTTACGCAACGACGTCAAGCGTTCTGGCAATCGGGTTCGTCCGGGTCTCCCGGTAGGGCCTTCCGAGGTCGCTGGTTCGTTCGACCGTTTCGCAACAATTGTCCGCAGACTGAACAGGCGGACGATCTCTGGGAAAGGACGGGTGCGATGACCCCCAATATCGCCCGTTTTCTCGCGTCCGGCGTCCCTCCGACGCCGTTTCTCGTCGTCGACGTCGATCGCGTCGAGGCCAACTTTCGCGCCCTGCGTGCAGCCGTTCCGGGCGCGCATATCTACTACGCGGTCAAGGCCAACCCGGCCGCCCCCGTCCTCGAGCGCCTCCAGAACCTCGGCTCCCGTTTTGATGCCGCCAGCATCGAGGAGGTCGAAATGTGCCTCGCCGCCGGCGCCGACGCTGGCCGGATCAGCTTCGGCAACACCATCAAGAAGGCGTCCGCCATCGCGCGCGCCCATGCGCGCGGCGTGCCGATGTTCGCCTTCGACAGCGACGAGGAGCTCGACAAGATCGCGCGTCACGCCCCCGGCGCCCGGGTCTATTGCCGGCTGCTGGTCGAGAACACCGGTGCGGACTGGCCGTTGTCGCGCAAGTTCGGCACCACCCTCGACCACGCTCGCAAGCTGATGATCCGCGCCGGCGAGCTCGGCGTCGACGCCTACGGCCTGTCCTTCCATGTCGGCAGCCAGCAGACCGAGACCGAGGCCTACGAGATCGCCATTGCACGCGTCGCCATGCTGTTCACCGACCTCGCCGATGCGGGGGTCAACCTGCGCATGGTCAATTGCGGCGGCGGTTTCCCGGCCCGCTATCGCGACGAGGTCCCCGAGATCGATTGCTTCGCCGGCGCCATCATGCGCGCCATGACCCGCCATTTCGGCAACGACCTTCCCGAGATCGTCGTCGAGCCCGGCCGCTTCATCGTTGGCGACGCCGGCATCATCGGCTCCGAGGTGGTGCTCGTCACTCGCAAGGGCGACGACCCCGTCCGCTGGGTCTATCTCGACATCGGCCGCTTCGGCGGCCTCGCCGAGACCGAGGGCGAGGCGATCAAGTACAGCATCGCGACACCTCACGACGGCGAGCGCACCGGCCCCGTCACCATCGCCGGACCAACCTGCGACGGCGCCGACATCCTCTACGAGCGCAGCAACTACCGCCTGCCGCTCAGTCTGACGACGGGCGATCTGGTGACCCTGGACGCCACCGGCGCCTATGTCAGCACCTACGCCAGCCAGCGCTTCAACGGCTTCGCGCCGCTTACCGAGCACTACGTCTAGAAATCAGGCGAGGGGCGCTGCCCCACCCACCCCGGCCCGCGCGCCCGCCCCCGCCCCCCCCACCCCCCAACACCTATAAAACCCCCGCCGGGGGGCGCCCCCCTCCCACCCCGCCGGGGGCAGGCGCCCCCGGACCCGCAATTGAAGAACGTTGATGCGGCTAATTTGCCGCAATTATTGCAAGACGCGATCTGTTTCGTATCGGCTGCCGATCATTACGCGTGACAGTCTAGTTAGGAAGCCTCACACTAGGTGTCCCTAGCCAGCCTGGAATCGTGCAATGTGTCGTGTCATCGCGTTTGCTCTTGTCGCATCCTTCACGTTTATCGGCCTGTTCTCATGATGTTGCCGTTCAGCCATCGATGATGGCCGGCGGAGAGGTCATGGCAAACCGGATCGTGCGCACTCCGACCGTGTTCACATTTTCGCCAGAAATCATGGATGCGAAACAGGTAGTGAGCTTCGATGCGCAGCTTGTGGCGCACACACGTTCAATTTGGCCGTCGGATCGCCGCTTGCCACCAGCCTGGCAGCCGCGACAAATGCCGGTTTCGCCGCGGCGAAAGTTGGGCCAGCGACGCAGCGCGCAGGATACAACATCAGGTTTGATCTAGAAGAATTCGACGCGTCGCTCTCGGTCGCTTCTGGATTTTTCAGTGAAGGTGCGCGCTAACGTTCAACTCGGAGCGAAGGTCGACGTCACGGATTCTGGTGGTTCGGAGGTAACTCGAGCCCCTCCTGTCAGGGTATGGAAGCGATGCCATCGAAAGTAATTGTTATGTCGGAACGAAGGCGCTGGAACACGCGGCGGAGAAAGCAATCGAGCGCCTCGCGACGGACTAGGTCTACAAGGTCATCAATACCAACACTCTGCACTAAGCGTATTTCTGTTAGCTTACAAACTTTGAGATTGGGCCGCTCGCCGCGGCGGAGGACCACGGCCCTGCGGAACCCGGACGAGCGCCCGAATGCGCAAAACGGCTTGCATGGCGAAAGGCCACCATCCTCGATCTCCTGACCGCCGACGGCAATCGCGTCCACGCCGAGCAGAATGACAAGCAAGCCTGGGTCATGCACATGCAGGCAAGGGGTTCCACCCTTCGACCCCCGCAGGGCGAGCCGCCCCGGACCCGCGTCAGATCAGTGTTGTCTGTTCCGCCCTGCTGTGATGCGCGTAGGTGTTCCAGGTGATCTCGTAGTCCGCGGATTGAAGGCGTAGAGATCGCGGTCAAAGGTCTGATCCTTGCTGTTCCATTCCAGATCGAACGCAACGCGACCGTTCACGTAATCGATCTCGTGCCGTCGAGATACTTTCCCGCAGCTTCTCGTCCTCCCGAACCCGCAGAACATCAGCGTCAGCCGGCCGTGTTCTCGTCGAGCACCCGCAACAAATCCGTCCCGCGAGGCGAAACGTTGACCCGCCCCGTCGACGCAGCCGTCGCCGCGAATAAGATGTGCTGTGCTGCGATGAAGTCGCGATGCCTGGGCTCGATTGACGTGAACTGCTTGGCCATCCCGCCAGCATAATCTCAGTTTCCCCCGAGCGTCTCGATATACCCCGCCACCGACCGCCGCTCGTCGTCAGTCAGCCGCGACGCCACCAACGCCATGACCCCATTCCCGCCCGCCAGCCGCGCAAGCGAGGCTACGACCGCGTCGGCCTTCATCCCCGCGAGCTTCGGAGCGCCGATCCCACGTCCTTGGCCATCAATTCCGTGGCACGCCGCGCAAGGCGCCGCACCGCCGCTCGTTCCATGCAGGAAGATGTCGTGTCCCGATGGCGTCGCCACGGCCGGCCCGGCGACCAGCATGCTCGCCATCCACCAGCGCCTCACACCAGGCCCTCCACCCAATCCCTCCAGCTCGGCCGCTCGTCCGCCACCCGGATCAGGTCTGACGCCACCCCGGCGATGTCCGGCTGCGGCGAAGAGAGCGACGGCACCAGCAACCGCGCACGGCCCGTCCGGTCGAACACGTACACCACCGAAGAATGCGTCACCTCGATGCCGTGCGAGGCGTTCGCCGGCGTCACCGAATAGGCGATCCGGTAGCGCTGCGCCAGCAGTTCGAGCTGATCGGGCGTTCCGCGCAACCCCACAAAATTGGGTCCGAACAGTCCCAGGTATTGCCCCAGCGCCGCGAGCGTGTCCCGCGCCGGATCGACGGTCACGAACAGGAACCGCACCGAGCCTGCCGGCCGCCCCATCCGGCCGAGCACGGTGCTGACATTCTGCAGCGTCAGCGGACACACGTCCGGACAGAACGTGTAGCCGAAATAGAGCATCGTCACGTGGCCCCGGAAGTCGGCTTGGCTGACCCGCGCTCCGTCCGGCGCCCGCTCCATCGTGAAGGCGAGCGACGGCGAGGTGCCGGTCACGTCGATGTCGTGCCACCCGCCGTCCCCGCAGCCGGACAGCGGCAGCACGCAGGCCCCGCGGAGCAGATCGCGCCGTCTCACCGCGCGCCCGTCACCGCGAGCGTCCCGTCTGCCGTCAGCCCGCCCTCGAACTTGAGCTTCACCGTCGCCGTACCGCCCGGGCGCAGGGACGCCGACGGACCCATGCACATCAGGTGATAACCGCCAGGCGTGAACCGAACCGTGCCGTGCGCCGGCAGCGCCAACCGCGCCACGTCGGTCATGCTCTCCATCCCGCTCGACGACATCGAGCGGTGCAGCATGATCGACCCGCACGACGCGGAATCGGCGCGCGTCAGCACCAGCGACCTGTCGCCTCGGTTCGTCGCGGTGAAGTAGCCTGCCGCCGGCCGCGACGGCAGCAGCACCCGCAGGCGCCCGTCCGTGATCGTCACCGGCGCATCAGCGGCGAGCGCGATTGCCGGCCACCCTGCCAGAGACATTGCCAGAACCACCCGCGCCCACCCTGCCATGTCACCGTCCGTCCAGGTGCAATCATCTCCCACACCTGCGTCCGCCCTGCCCGGCGGGCAAGTGAACGATCGAGCACCTGTTCCAGGAACGAACCCGACTGGCGTTGCCCCGTTTGCCGTCTCATCGGAGGACCCGCCATGCCGAACCGCACGCGCTTCGCCGTCGTCGGGGGCGGCTGGATCAGCCAGGCCGCCTTCGTTCCTGGTCTCGCCCAGACCAGCAACGCGATCTTTGCAGCCCTGGTGACCGGCGATCCCGACAAGGCGTCGGCGTTGGGCAGGCCTACGGCGTGCGCACCGCAACCTACGACACCTACGAAGCCCTGCTCGACAGCGGCGGCATCGACGCCGTCTACCTCGCCACCCCCAACTGGCGCCACCGCGAGCACGCCGTCCCGGCGCTCGAACGCGGTATTCCCGTCCTGCTCGAGAAACCGATGGCGACATCGGTCGCCGACGCCGAAGCGATCATCGAGGCTGCCCGCAAGTCGGGCGCCAAGCTGATGATCGCCTACCGGCTGCACTGCGAACCGGGAACCCTCGACGCCATCGGCCGCGTCCGCTCCGGCGAATTCGGCGACGTCCGCCTGTTCTCGTCGGTCTTCACCCAGCACGTCTCCAACGCCAACCACCGCGCCCGGTCCGGCTACTGGGCTGGCCCGGTCCCCGACATGGGCGCCTACCCGATCAACGCCGTGCGCAACCTGTTCGGCGCCGAACCAGTCCTGGTCGCTGCCACCGGCGTCCGCACGCCTGGCCGTGGCATGGACATTCACGACATCGTCTCCGTCACACTCGGCTTTCCCGAGGAGCGGCTGGCCCAGTTCACCGTCGGCTTCACCGGCGCCAGCCTCGACCAGTACCGGCTCATCGGCACGCGCGGCACCCTGGAAGTCGACCCGGCCTTCGTCTTCGGCCCCGAGATGGCGATCGCCCACCGCGCCGTCATCGACGGCCGCCCTGGCACGCGCTCGTTCCCCGTCACCGACCAGTTCGGCGGCCAGGCCGAATACTTCGTCGATTGCATCCGCAGGGATCGCGACCCCGAGCCCGACGGCGAGGAGGGCCTGCTCGACATGATCGTCCTCGAAGCGTGCGTGCGCAGGCTCGACACCGGCGAGCCGCAAATCCTGCCCGCACGCACCCGCGCTCGGCGACCCACGCCCGATCAGGCCGTGACGCTGCCGCTCGCGGCGACGCCCGAGATCGTCAACGCCGCCGAGCCCGGCGCCTCCTGACGGTCATTGTCGCATCCCGGGCACGCACGAAGGCAGCCCCAGCAGCAGATCAGGATCGATCGCCCGGCCGCCCGCGAACACGGCGAAGAACAGATGCGTCCCATACGTCACCCCCGTTCGCCCGATCCGCCCGATCGGCGCCCCCGCCGCCAGCGCCGTGGCGCCCTCGGCCACGCGCGGCACCACCGATCCGAGATGCGAATAGAGCGTCACCAGGCCGCCCGGGTGCGTCACGAACACCTGCAGCCCGCCGAGCCCTTTCCTCTCGATCCGGCTGATCCGCCCCGCCGCGGCCGCCCGCACCATCGCACCCGCTGCCGCCGGCAGGTCGATCCCGTTATGGAACCCCGCCGGCGCCATCGGCCCCACCCGGTGCCTCCAACCGAAGGGCGAGCTCACGCATCGTGCGTCGACCGGAACCTGCAGCGCGGCAGCATGCGCGACGGGGCAGGCAAGCAGGAGCGCCGCGACGCAAGTGGCCGTGTGGTCGGTCCCCAGCCGCGCAGGGCGGGTCGCCTGAAACGGCCTCCCAACCACTGGCCGCCATTCGCCGGCAGATTGCGCTTGTTGTCGGGGCGGGAGAGTGGGGGGATCCGGCCTCATAGATGACCGCGGCATAAAGCCCGATGGATAAGTCACCGCCGCACTTTCGCGACCAGTGGTCCTGCAAGACCGCCCGTATCGATCAGCGCGTCGCGCACGATCGGCAGCGCGTAGGCCGGATAAGGTGGCGTCACGGCGACATGAAGCTCGGCGCCTCCCTTCGTGATCCGCCACACCGAGACGAACCTCGCCGTCTGGCTCCGCATGCGCGCGTCGATAATCACCACCGGACGCCAGAGCACGTCCTTCCCGACCGCGCCCGCGAAACCTGCAGACCGCGACGCCGTCGCAATGAGCCGCAGCCCCCCCGGCATGCAGGCCGTCGAGACCAACATGTGACGCGAGTCCATCGAGCCCAGGATCGGCCCACGCACGATCGCCCGCACGACGGCGCCCTGCTTCGGCCCTGACGCCCGCTCAATGATCGCCAGATCGACGCTGCCCGTCCGCTCGCGAGATCCGTCGCGCAGCACGCCGGGCCCGGTCTCGACACGCTGCCCGAGCGAGACAACGGCAAGAGCCGGGCACGCAGGCTGGGCGGCCGCCGCCGCCCAGTTCCCGACCAGCGTCAAGCAACCAGCGAGCGATCCGAGCGCCCCGCCCTTCAGTTGAACGCGCCGGCGTAGGTCAGCGGCGTGAACGAAGGCGCCTGGCCGGCCGCGCTCGTGATCAACACGCTCACCGCCGCGTAGCCGTGCGCCGCGATGCTTCCCGTCGTCGTCACATACGGGAATCCACCGAACGATCCCGACGGCGCGGCGAGATTGACACCCGCCGTAAGCGAGACGTTCTGCAGCGACGCGCCCGGCGGGAGCGACGAGAACACCACCTGCAACGGACCCGTGAGCGTCCTGCCCGTGTTGTTCTTCAGCACCACGACACTCAGCGTGACCTCCTTTCCCTGATACGAGAACGGCAGGTTGTAGGTCGTCGTCGCCAATGCGGTCCCTGGAACCAGCGTCGCCGTGCTGCCGCCGCCGTTGACGCCCGTGACGCTGATGCCCGCGTAGCTGTAGTTCGTCGTCTCGTTGACCGAAGTGATCACCACGCCCCCCGTGCCCGTCCCGGGATCCGCCTTGCTGTTGGTCTTGGTGATCGCTACGCCTCCGGACGTGCCGTTCCAGTCACTCTTCCAGGTGAATCCGATGCCGAGATCGGTTGCGGTGTTGCCGGCATTGATGCCGGCCAGGTGCGTCGTGAAACCCATGAAGCTGCCGCTCGGCTCGGACGACATCGCGCAAAGCGCAGTCTTCACCGCGCCCCCGCCCGGCAGGCAAGGGTTCGCCGGCGCATCATGGAACGACAGCGTCACCCCGTCCGGGCTGATGAAGCCAGGCAGCTCGGTCGCGCTGTCGTAATAGAACGGCGCGCTGAAGTCGGGTGCGGACTCATACGTGTAGCCGCCGCCCGGCGGCGGATCGTTGAACGGCGTCATCGCGCTCGTGATCCTGATCGCGCCAGCGCCCGCCAGGAACGCGCCGCCGATGTTGCGGGCGAAATACGGCGACGGGTCGTTCAGGTGCGTGAAGGTCTGCACCCAGTTGAACCCGGTAAAGCCGCAGAAGGCGGCCGCCTGCTGCTGGTTCAGGCTGAGCTTCGGCGTGAACGTCGCGTCGATGTTGGCACCCGACGCCACCGGCGCGACGGACCCGTTGATGATGTCCGCGCAACTTGTCGCCGAGGCGAGCGCGTTCTCCAGCGCGAAGAACGCGCTGCCGCCGACCGGGATCGGGGTGACGAACTTCACCGTCCCTTTCGTCAGGTCCGGAGAGATGCCGGTGTAATAGGCGTCCGGACCGCCGTAACCGGTCGGGTCGAGAGCGTTGCCGGCGATGCCGAAGGCGACCAGCCCGTCGCCGTCGAAGCCGAAGATGCCGAGCGTCGACGCGAGCGCGATCGATGAGACCGGCCGGCTGCTCTTGTTGATCACGCCCACCAGCGTGTCGTCGTTCCCGTCATACGGGCCCTGACCGGTCTGCACGACCGTCGTTCCCGAATCGGTGATGGTGATGACCGACCCGCAGGTCGTGTCGTCGTTGACCGCCGGACAGACGCCCGCGGCATG
Organism: uncultured Acetobacteraceae bacterium; assembly: GCA_964247395.1. Taxonomy (GTDB): domain Bacteria; phylum Pseudomonadota; class Alphaproteobacteria; order Acetobacterales; family Acetobacteraceae; genus CAXTPV01. Next base: position 11,258 of record CAXTUK010000003.1, on the reverse strand, counting down.
GGCGCAGACCGGCAGGCAGAGGCCCACCAGAAGGGGAGCGCCGGCCAATGCCCGGCGAGACTGGTCACGCATCGCTGCCTCCAGACGATTGGGTTCCGAATGTCAAATAAAAAGACTACCTCGAAGTCATTCCACAACCGTCCCGAGAAAGTCAAGATGATCCGAATTCGTCACGAAAAGGTCATCGCGTCTCGGACTTGATTGCCGCACGAAGTTCAATCTCGTCGGGGCCACCGTCGAGACACGCGAATCGTCGGTTCCGATCGCCCGGGCGCCCCATAATGGCAGACGGCAAAATCGAGCTCGCCGCCGTCCTGCTCGCCCGCTTGACCGTCCGCTCATTCGACCGCAACCCGAAGCGCCGCCCCGCCGGCGAGCGGGCAGAGCGGCAGCCCGAGAGCGAGCAGCGCCCCGAGCAGCATCAGCTCGGGCCGCGTCGGGAGCCCGGCCGCACCCGCATCCGTCGCCGCCGCACCGAAGATCAGCACCGGGCTCGCCAGCGGCAGCACCAGCAGCGGCAGCAGCACGCCCCCGCGTCTCGCGCCCAGCACGATCGCCGCCGCCATCGTCCCGAGCAGCGACAGCGTCGCCGTCCCGAGCGCGAGCGAGCCTAGCATCGCCGGCATCGCGCGCCTCGCCAGCCCGTACGTCACCGCCAGCGGCAACGACGCCGCCATCAGCGGCACGCCCGTGGTGAGCCAATGCGCCAGCGCCTTGGCCAGCGCCACGCCCGACGCCGGCAGCCCGGACAGCATCAACTGGTCGAGCGACCCGTCATCGAGATCCGACCCGAACATCCGGTCCAACGGCAGCAGTGCGGCCAGCATTGCGCACACCCACACCACGCCAGGCGCCATCCGCCGCAGCAGCTCCGGCGACGGACCCAGCGCCAGGGGAAACAGCGCGCCCGCGAGCAGGAAGAACAGCACCGCCGCCAGCGTGTCCGCCCCGTGCCGGACGGCCAAGCCGAGATCACGGCGAAGGACAGCGACAAACCTCAAGGGGCGCTGTCGCTTGACCCTGCTGGGGCGAGCCGCCCCAGACCCAGCACGACGGCGCTCTCGATCGGGAAATCCAGGTGCGTGGAGGCGACGACCGCACCTCCTAGACTGCGATGCTCCGCCACCAGGGCTCCCAGCAACGCCACCGACGAGTCGTCCAGGCCCGTCGTCGGCTCGTCCATCAGCCACAACCCGGCCCTTGCCACCAGCAGCCTAGCAATCGCCAGCCGCCGCTTCTGCCCCGACGACAGCAGCCGCGCCGGCAACGCGGCCAATCCGTCCAGCGCCACCCGCTCCAGCGCGCGCCCGACGTCGCCCTTCGACACCCTTGCCTGGAAGCGCAGATTCTCGAGACACGTCAGACCAGGCTTGACCGCATCCAGATGCCCCAGCAATGCCAGCCTTCTTGCATGGCCCGGCACGTCGGCGAACACGTCCGCCCCGTCCCATGCCAACCTGCCGGCCACCGGCCGCAGCAACCCCGCCAGCACCCGCAGCAGCGTCGACTTCCCCGACCCGTTCGGCCCGCGCAACAGCAGCGCGCCGCCGTCGCCGAGCCGCAGGCTCACTCCGTCCAGCACGAGCTGCTCGCCCCGGACCACCACCAGATCGTTCGCCTCGAGCTGCATGGCGGCCTGGTCCGGTCGGCTTGGCGCGGGGGGAGGGGAGACGTATGTAAGGCCCGCGCGTGCAGGCCAGGCAAGAGGGAGCCCCAACCATGAAGTCAGTCGGCCAGGATTCCCTCGGCGCACGTGACACCCTCTCGGTCGACGGCCGCACCTACCACTACTTTTCCGTCCCCAAGGCCGAGGCCAGGCTGGGCGACGTTTCCCGCCTTCCCGTCAGCCTCAAGGTCCTGCTCGAGAACATCCTCCGCTTCGAGGACGGCCGCTCCTACAAGGTCGCCGACGCCGAGAGCATCGCCGCCTGGCTCGCCCGCGCCACCTCCGACCACGAGGTCCCCTTCAAGCCCGCCCGCATCCTCATGCAGGACTTTACGGGCGTCCCCGCCGTGGTCGACCTCGCCGCGATGCGCGACGGGATCGCCGCGCTCAACGGCGACCCGCAGAAAGTGAACCCCCTCGTTCCCGTCGACCTGGTCATCGACCACTCCGTCATGGTCGACCACTCGGGCACCCCGGAAAGCCTGCAGCAGAACGTCACCGTCGAGTTCGAGCGCAACGGCGAGCGCTACGCCTTCCTCCGCTGGGGCCAGGAAGCCTTCGAGAACTTCCGCGTCGTCCCGCCCGGCGCCGGCATCTGCCACCAGGTGAACTTGGAGTACCTCGCCCAGGCGGTGTGGACAGCCGAAGTCGCCGGAGAAGAATTCGCCTACCCCGACACCCTCTACGGCACCGACAGCCACACCACGATGGTCAACGGCATGGGCGTTCTCGGCTGGGGCGTTGGCGGCATCGAAGCCGAGGCCGCCATGCTCGGCCAGCCGATCGCCATGCTGATCCCCGACGTGATCGGCTTCAGGCTCACCGGCCGCCTGCCCGAGGGCGCCACCGCCACCGACCTCGTGCTCACGGTGACCGAAATGCTCCGCCGGCGCGGCGTCGTCGGCAAGTTCGTCGAGTTCCACGGCCCCGCTCTTGATCATCTCCCCGTCGCCGACCGCGCCACCATCGGCAACATGGCCCCCGAATACGGCGCCACCTGCGGCTTCTTCCCCGTCGACGCGCTGACGCTGGACTATCTCCGTCAGACCGGCCGCGACGAGCACCGCATCGCACTCACCGAAGCCTATCTCCGCGCCCAGAACATGTTCCGCGACGCGAACTCCCCCGAGCCCGTCTTCACCGACACGCTCGAACTCGACCTGTCGACTGTCGAACCCAGCCTCGCCGGCCCCAAACGCCCGCAGGACCGCGTCGCCCTGAAGAACGCCGCCGCAGCCTTCAACGCCGAACTGACCAGATCCCTCGGCGTCCCCGCCAACGACGCCGGTCGTCGCGCCCACGTCGCCGGCTCCAACTACTCGATCGGCCACGGCGACGTCGTCATCGCCGCCATCACTTCGTGCACCAACACCTCCAACCCAGCCGTGCTGGTCGCCGCCGGTCTCGTCGCCCGCAAGGCCCGCGCGAAAGGCCTCACCCCGAAGCCCTGGGTGAAGACCTCGCTCGCTCCCGGCTCCCAGGTGGTCACCGAATATCTCGACCGCGCGGACCTCTCCGCCGATCTCGACGCGCTCGGCTTCAACACCGTCGGCTACGGCTGCACCACCTGCATCGGCAACTCGGGCCCGCTGCCCGACGCCATCGTCGACGCGATCGAGGACAACAAGCTGGTCGCCGTCTCCGTCCTCTCCGGCAACCGCAATTTCGAGGGGCGCATCAGCCCCAGCGTCCGCGCCAACTACCTCGCGAGCCCACCGCTGGTCGTCGCCTATGCCCTGCTCGGCAACATCCGCGAGGACATCACCACCGTCCCGCTCGGCAAGGACCAGGACGGCAGCGACGTCCACCTTGCCGACCTCTGGCCCACCAACGCCGAGATCGCCGCGATCATGGTCAGCGCCATCAGCCGCAGCCAATTCATCGAGCGTTACGGCGCCGTCACCAAGGGTACTCCCGAGTGGCGGACCCTCAAGGTCGAGACCGGCAGCGAGACCTATCGCTGGGACGACGGCTCGACCTATGTCCAGAACCCGCCCTATTTCGCCGGCATCACCATGGAGCCCAGCCCACCGGGCGATATCGCGGGCGCCCGAATCCTCGCCCTGCTGGGCGACAACATCACCACCGACCACATCTCGCCCGCCGGCTCGATCAAGAAATCGTCCCCGGCCGGCGAGTACCTGCTCGAGCACCAGGTTCGCGCCACCGACTTCAACTCCTACGGTTCACGTCGAGGCAACGACCAGGTCATGGTCCGCGGCACCTTCGCCAACATCCGCATCAAGAACGAGATGGTCCCAGGCATCGAGGGCGGCATCACCCGTCACGTGCCGTCCGGCGACCAGATGCCGATCTACGACGCCGCCGAGCGCTACCGCGCGGAAGGCGTGCCGCTGATCGTCATCGGCGGCAAGGAATACGGCATGGGCTCGTCGCGCGACTGGGCTGCCAAGGGCACCAAGCTTCTCGGCGTCCGCGCCGTCGTCGCCGAAAGCTTCGAGCGCATCCACCGCTCCAACCTCGTCGGCATGGGCGTCCTGCCCCTGCTCTTCGAGGCCGGCACCGATCGCCAGACGCTCGGTCTCACCGGCGAGGAGATCATCGACATCCCCGGCCTCGAGGCCCTCACACCGCGCATGATGCTGCAGCTTCACATCCATCGCGCCGATGGCACGACCGAGGCGGTGCCCGTCCATTGCCGCGTCGATACGATCGACGAGGTCGACTATTACCGGCACGGCGGCATTCTCCCCTATGTGCTCCGCGGCATGGCCAAGGCTGCCTGACGAAGCATTGCGCCGACGCTCGGCACCGGCATGGCCGAGGGTAAGTTCATGTAACGATTTGGTGATCCATCACGGGGTTCTACCGGGCACGCGGTCCATGTCACGGTCGTCACGACCCGGAAAGGTGGAACCATGGATCGACTGACATCTCGTCGATGGACCCGTGCGGCCCTGCTCGTCGCGCTCTTCGGCGTCCCCGCCGCTGCTCTGGCCGACGCGCCGGTCACCCTTTCCGGCAGCCGCTCCTCCGCCCTGTCGACCGCCTCCGACCTCGGCGCCGTTGCCGACATCGCACCTCTGAGCGTGCATCTGCTGCTCCGTCGACCCGCGACGCGCCAATCCGCGCTCGACGAACTCGCCGCCGACCAGCAGAATCCTTCCTCTCCGCTCTATCATCAATGGGCCACCGCCGCCGAACTCGGCACCGGGTTCGGTCCCTCCGAGGCTGCGGTGACGGCGGCATCCAACTGGCTCCGCACCCAGGGCTTCGCCGTCGGCGCCGTCTCGCCCACCCGCATGACGATCGCCTTCAGCGGCACCGCCGCCGCCATCGGCCGCGCCTTCCACGCCCCCGTGCACGCCTATCGGCTCGGCGGTCGCCAGCTGAGCGCGTTCGGCGCCGATCCGCAGATTCCGGCCGCTCTGGCCGCCACCGTCGCCGGCCTCGTCGGCCTCGATGGCGTCGTCCCCCAGCCGCTCGTGCGCCCCGTAGGTCCCGTGATCCGCGGAAGCGACGGCAAGTGGCGATCCGCGGGGACCGGTCCCGACCTCACCACCACCTTCCAGGGCGCCCCGCAGGAGGACGTCTCCCCCGCCGACTTCGCCACCATCTACGGCGTCAACCCGCTGCGGACCGCGTCGTCCCCCACGCTCGGCACCGGCCAGACCATCGCGGTGGTCGAGGATTCCGACATCGACACCGCCGACTGGAACACCTTCCGCTCGGCGTTCGGCCTGTCGGGCTATGCCGCCACCCTGACCGTGACCCATCCCGGCTGCACCGCCCCGGGCCGCAACGGCGACGAAGGTGAAGCAGCCCTCGACGCCGAGTGGGCCACCGCCGTCGCCCCCGCCGCTGCCGTCACCCTCGCCAGCTGCTCTCAGGCCACGGGTGGCATCCAGGCGTCTCTCCAGGGCCTCGTCGACGCCTCGAGTCCGCCCGGCGTGATCAGCGTCTCCTTCGGCGAATGCGAGCCGCAGCTCGGCTCCGCCGCCGCCTCGTGGGCCGGCCTCCTCCAACAGGGCGCGGCCGAGGGCGTCTCGATCTTCATCTCCACCGGCGATTCCGGCTCGGCCGGTTGCGACCAGAACAAGTCGATCGCGACCGGCGGCATCGCGGTGAACGGCCTCGCGTCGAGCTCCTATGACGTCGCCGTCGGCGGCACCGATTTCGACGACTTCGCCACCAACACCGTCGCCACCTACTGGAATTCGACCAACAACGCGGCCGGCGGCTCGGCCAAGTCCTACATCCCCGAAATCCCCTGGAACGACACCTGTGCCAACCCGGTCCTCGCCGCCTACGAGGGCACCTCCGGCACCCTCGCGTTCTGCAACAGCAGCACCGGCAGCAGCTTTCTCGCGACCGGCGGCAGTGGCGGCGGCGCCAGCAGGCTGTATCCGAAGCCCTCGTTCCAGTCGGGCGTCTACGGCATCCCCGCCGACGGCGCTCGCGACCTGCCCGACGTCGCGCTGTTCGCGTCCAGCGGCCTGTTCGGTCACGCCCTGCTCTACTGCATGTCCGACACCGCGCAGGGCGGATCGGCCTGCACCTACCGCAACGGCGCCGCGGTCACCGCGAGCAGCGCCGGCGGCACCTCCTTCGCCGCCCCCGCCTTCGCCGGCATCCAGGCCCTCGTCGACCAGCGCAGGGGCGCGGCCCAGGGCAACCCCAACCCGCGTCTCTACGCCCTCTCTGCCAAGCAGGGCGCCAACTTTGGCGGCGCCTGCACCTCCACCCGCGGAACCAGTCAGCCGGCCGGCTGCGTCTTCCACGACGTCACCACCGGCGGCATCGACCAGGCCTGTCAGAGCGGCTCGACCAGCTGCTACGCCGCCGGCAACTCCTACGGCGTGCTTTCGACGTCCACGTCCAGGCAGGCCGACGCCTATGCCGCCGCCGTCGGCTTCGACCTGGCCACCGGCCTCGGCAGCGTCAATGTCGCCAACCTCGTAGCGAGCTACTGAAGGGGCAGGCCCCAGACCCGCGCCAGTGACCGCAACGGCGCCGTGATCCGCCATGACGTCGATCGGCGGGTGATCTCCAGCGACGTCTTCAGCGTCTCGATGCGCGCCCGCAGCTGTGCCGCTTCGTGCCCGTCATGCGTCCGGGCGCGCCGATCCGCCCTCGCCGGCGCCGCATTGACGCGGCGCAATCCTACATCACGGTCGCGAACGCGAAGTAGGTCATCTCCCAGCCGTGCGCGACCATGAACTCGTTCGTTGCCTGGATGATGCCGTAGGGCAGGTTGCTGAACCCGATCTCGGCCGGAATGTAGTCGTTCAGCACGATCAGCCCGTCCGGCTTGATCTTCGGCAGCAAGGCGTCGAGGTCGCGCCTGACCCCCTCGTAGGTGTGATCCGCGTCGACATAGAACACGTCGACGCTCTCATCGGGCAGGCCCGCGATCGCGGCCGCGCTGTCGCCTCGCAGGATCTCGACCTGCCCGCTTGCGATCTCGGCCGCGAACCGCGACCGGTAGAAGTCGCCGTGGGTGCGGGTTCGCACACCCCGAGAACCGCCTCCGAGAACGTTCCGAGCGCCACGCCGATCTCGGCGATCACCGCCCCCGACGGCCAGAGCGGCAGGGCGGCAAGCCGGTCCGGCAGCAATCTCGCCCGGCGCAGCAGCGCTTCCGGCAGCGGCGGATAGCGCGCCGGATCGAGGACCGAGCTCACCGCTTGCCCCGCCCGTCATCGGCGGTGAACACCCGGTAGAAGCCGTCCCGGAATTCCGCGCCGGCGACCACTCCCGTGCCGTAGCTGCCGCCATCGAGTCCGAGCCGGGCGCCATCGAGCCGGTGATGACCGACCCGCGGCGGCCGACCCTTGGCCGCCAGGATGCGCGGCTCCGGCGTGTGCCCATGCACCACGATCCGGCCGCCCTCGAAACCGCCCTCGTGATCGAGGAACGGTGCGCGGATCCAGGCCGGGTGCCTCCTGTCGGTCAGCGACAGCATCGGCCGGTCGAGAGCCGCCGCCAGCGTCACGTCCGGATCGATGCCGGCGTGGACGAACAGCACGTTCCCCGCCGCGCGCCAGAGCTCTGCCCGGGTGACCTCCTCGAACGCGCGCTCGCCCACCGCCCGCTCGAAGGCGAGCCGCGAAGCCTGCGTCCGCAGCGCCAGCGCGCTCGGCGCCGGACCCGCCTCGCCGAGCGTCGTGTCGCCACCGTTGGCGATCCAGATATCCTGCGCGTCCGCCGCGTCCGGCCGCTCCGAGAGCGCCATCAGCATCAGCATCTCGTGGTTGCCGAGCAGCAGCGTCCGCCCCGCGCAGCCGAGCTCGCCGGCCGGCCGCGCGGCGAGCCGCACGCAATCGAGGCTCGCCGGCCCGCGGTCGATCAGGTCTCCCAGGAATGTCAGGTGGCCCGACCCGCCGGAGGCGTCCGCCATCGCCGCCACCAGCCGTTCGAGCTGCTCGTGATGCCCGTGCACGTCGCCGATCGCGAACTCCCGCGAGCCGTCTGGCAGGTCGATCGGAGCCGCGAGCCAGTCGCTGACCTCGAGCCGGATGGAAGCAGCCGTGACCATCGTCCTCGCGTTGGGTCTCGAGCATGCGCGATCGAGCCGCCCATTGAAATGCCCGAGATGAAGGTGTAGGACGCTCTCAAAATAAACTTCCGAAAACTCAGGGAGGTGGCCTTCGGGCCGCCTTTTTTCGTTTCTGGGGCTTCGACGCAAGGTTGGGAGCGACCATGTCCGATCTCGAGATACTCGACGACGACGACCTGTCCGCCGGCGGACGCACGCTCGAGAACCGCCTCGCCGGCCTGTGTGCCCCCACGCTGGCCGACATGGGCTACGACCTGGTCCGCCTCAGCGTGCTCGGCCGCGAACGACCGACGGTGCAGGTCATGGCGGACCGCGCCGACGGCTCGTTGATCGGCGTCGACGATTGCGAGGCGATCAGCCGGGCGATCGGCGCCGTGCTCGATGTCGAGGACCCGATGCCGGGCGCCTGGCAGCTCGAGGTCGGCTCCGCCGGCATCGACCGGCCGCTGACCCGGGTCAAGGATTGGAACCGCTTCTCCGGTCACGCCGCCCGTGTCGAGATGCTGGTGCCGCAGGACGGCCGCAAGCGCTTCACCGGCCTGGTGCTGGGCGCGGACGGGATGACCGCTTGCCTGCGGCTCGGCGACGGTTCGGAGGTCTCCCTGCCACTCGCGCAGATTCGGCGCGCCAAGCTCGTCCTGACGGACGCATTGATCGAAGCGACCAGGCCCGAGCCGGTCGCCAACTAAGAGGACATCATGGACACCGCCGTTTCCCGACCCGAACTCCTCCTCGTCGCCGATGCCGTCGCGCGCGAGAAATCGATCGACCGCGAGGAAGTTCTCGAGGCCATGGAACAGGCGATCCAGAAGGCTGGCCGCGCCAAGTACGGCCATGAGAAGGACATCCGCGCCGTCATCGACCGACGCTCCGGCGATGTCCGCCTGTCGCGCTGGACCGAGGCGGTGGAAGCGGTCGAGAACGAGAGCACCCAGATCCCGCTCGCCATCGCGCGCAAGTTCAAGCCCGACATCCAGTTGGGCCAGCACCTCATCGACCCGCTGCCGCCGATCGACTTCGACCGCATCGCCGCCCAGACCGCCAAGCAGGTCATCGTCCAGCGCGTCCGCGAATACGAGCGCAAGAAGCAGTTCGACGAGTTCAAGGACCGCGTCGGCGAGATCATCAACGGCACCGTCAAGCGTACCGAGTACGGCAACATGATGGTCGAGCTCGGCCGCGCCGAAGCCCTGCTCCGTCGTGACGAGCTCATCCCGCGCGAGGCGTTCCGCAACGGCGACCGTGTCCGTGCCTACATCTACGACGTGCGCGAGGAGCCGCGCGGCCCGCAGATCTTCCTCTCCCGCACCCACCCGGCCTTCCTCGCCAAGCTGTTCGCCCAGGAAGTGCCCGAAATCTACGACGGCATCATCGAGATCAAGGCCGTCGCCCGCGACCCCGGCAGCCGCGCCAAGATGGCCGTCATCTCGCGCGACAGCTCGATCGACCCGGTCGGCGCCTGCGTCGGCATGCGCGGCTCGCGCGTCCAGGCGGTCGTCCAGGAACTCCAGGGCGAGAAGATCGACATCATTCCCTGGTCGAGCCAGGAAGCGACCTTCGTCGTCAACGCGCTCGCCCCGGCCGAAGTCACCAAGGTGGTGATGGACGAGGAGGCCGGCCGCGTCGAGGTCGTCGTCCCCGACGAGCAGCTCTCGCTCGCCATCGGCCGCCGCGGCCAGAACGTCCGCCTGGCGTCGCAGCTCACCCGCTGGGACATCGACATCCTCACCGAGGCCGAGGAGAGCGAGCGCCGCCAGGAGGAGTTCCGCCGGCGCACCGGCCTGTTCGTCGACGCGCTCGACGTCGACGACGTCATCGCCGGCCTGCTGGTCGCCGAGGGCTTCAACACCGTCGAGGAACTCGCCGACGTGCCGCCCGAGGAGCTGGCCGATATCGAGGGCTTCGACGACGGCGTCGCCGAGGAGCTCATCAGGCGGGCCGAGGCAGCCCTGGTCCGCCGGTTCGAGGAGCTCGACGCCAGACGGCGCGAGCTCGGCGTGTCCGACGAGGTCGCCGCCTTCGAGGCGTTCTCGCCCTCGATGCTGGTCACGCTGGGCGAGAAGGGGGTCAAGTCCCTCGATGATCTCGCCGACCTCGCCGGCGACGAGCTCGTCGAGATGCTCGGCGCGGAGGCGGTCGACGAGCAGCTCGCCAACGAGATCATCATGGCCGCCCGCGCCCACTGGTTTGGTGACGAGGCCGGTCAGGCTTCGTCCGAACCGGGCGAGGCCGGCGCGCCCGAGACGGAGACGTCGCACGTCTGATCCGGCCGCCGCAGAGCAGGACGACGACAGTGAAACCGGCCCGCTGCGCCGCTGCATCGTCACGCGCGTCCGGGCCGATCCGGCGACCATGCTCCGCTTCGTGGTCGGCCCCGGCGACGCGCTCGTTCCGGATCTCGCCGGAAAGCTGCCCGGCCGGGGAATCTGGTTGAGCGCGCGCCCGGATGTGCTAGAAACCGCCCGGACGAAAGGCGCCTTCGCGCGTGCTGCACGTGGCAAGGTGATCATCCCTCCCGATCTCGCAGCTTCCATCGAGACCGGGCTGATCCGTCGTCTGGTCGATCAGTTGGGTCTGGCGCGACGGGCGGGGCAGGCAGTGTGCGGATACGCCAAGGTCCGCGAGATGATCGCCGCCGGTAAGGCCGGCCTGATCGTCCAGGCGCACGACGGCAGCCCCGACGAGCGCGCGAGGCTGCTGTCCGGAGCGGCCGGATCGAAGATTGTGTCGCCGCTCGACGCGGCGAAGCTGGGCGCGGCGTTCAGCCGTGACCATATTGTGCATGTGGCGATCGCACCCGGCCGACTGGCGGGGTTGATCGCGATCGAGTCGGAGCGGCTGTCGGGGCTCAAGGTCAAACCCGCCGCGACCGGCGGGACTTTCAAGCGGGCAGGTGCATGAGCGATACCAAAGATCAGGACGCGGGCAAGGGGCGTCTGTCGTTGCGGCCGGGCAGATTGGAGCTCGGACGGACCGTCAACGCGGGGTCCGTGCGTCAAAGCTTCAGTCACGGCCGCTCGAAGGTCGTCGAGGGCGAGGTTCGCAAGAAGCGCGGCCCGGCTCCAGGTGCTC
>CAXTUK010000002.1:0-33236 GCA_964247395.1 uncultured Acetobacteraceae bacterium | reverse complement strand
CGCCGATCTCCTGTTCGCCTTCCGGGTCGCCAAGCATGTCAAGTCGAACGCGATCGTCTATGCGCGCGACACGGCCACCGTCGGCATCGGCGCCGGCCAGATGAGCCGCGTCGACAGCGCCCGCCTCGCGGCGCTCAAGGCGGAGGCAGCCGCGCGCGAGCGTGGCGACCCCTCCGGCTGCATCGGCAGCGTCGTCGCGTCGGACGCTTTCTTTCCCTTCGCGGACGGTCTCGAAGCCGCGATCGCCGCCGGCGCCACCGCCGTCATCCAGCCTGGCGGCTCGATCCGGGACGCCGAGGTGATCGAGGCGGCCGACCGTGCGGGCATCGCCATGGTCCTGACCGGCAAGCGCCATTTCCGGCACTGATGCGGCGGATTATCATCCGTTCGATGCTTCGTCCGATACTGCTCTGCCTCGTCCTGGCTGCCGGGGGGCCGTTCGTCCCGGCCCGCGCCGACACCGCGATCGCGACCAGACTGACGCCGGCCGACCAGGGCTGGGTCGGGCGTGCCGAATCCTGGCTCGACGCGCTCACCACGCTCAAGGCACAATTCCTGCAGATCGCCCCTGACGGCGCTACCAGCCAGGGCACCGCGTGGCTGGACCGCCCCGGCCGGATGCGTTTCGAGTACGACAAGCCGAGCCCGCTGCTCCTGGTCGCGAATGATGGGAAGGTGGTGTTCCATGACAGCAAGCTCGACCAGGTCACGACCGTACCGCTCGATCGCACGCCCCTCGGCCTGCTCCTCGCGCCGTCGATCAAGCTGTCCGGCAACGTGACCGTGACCGGGTTCGCGCATCGCCAGGGGCAGCTGCAACTGACGCTCGAGCGGACGTCCTCGCCGGGCGACGGGAGCCTGAGCCTCGTCTTCTCCGAGCAGCCCTTCGCCCTGCGCTCCTGGACCGTGCTCGACGCACAAGGCCGGGAGACCCGCGTCGATCTCTATGACGTGTCGACCGGCGGCACCTTCGCCGGCTCCCTCTTCGATCTAGGACAGGGCGGGTGAGGGTGAAGCCCGTCATCGGCATCTCGTGCTGCACCAAGCTGGTCGGCGAATATGCGGTCGCGAACCACGCGGCGAGCGACACCTATGTCCGCGCGACCGATCATGTCGTCGGCGCCGTGCCGCTTCTCATCCCGCCCTACGGTCCGTCGGCCGACGTCGACAGCCTGCTCGCGCGGCTCGACGGACTGATGCTGACGGGCAGCCGCTCCAACGTCGATCCGGCGCTCTATGACGGCCCGCCGCATCCCGCCGACACGCCCGAGGACCCGGCGCGCGACGCGGTCACCACCGCTCTCATCCGTGGAGCGGTTTCGCGCGGCGTGCCGGTGCTCGGCATCTGCCGCGGTCTGCAGGAGATGAACGTCGCCTTCGGCGGCAGCCTGCATCAACGCGTGGCGGAAATGCCGGACCGCCTGGACCATTCCGCCCCGAGGCACCCCGATTTCGCCGTCCGTGTCGGCAATCGCCACACCGTCAGGCTGAGCGGCGAAGCGCGGGCGATCGCGGGACATGACGAGATCACGGTCAACTCGCTGCACCACCAGGCGATCGACCGTCTCGGCAGCGGGCTTGTCGTCGAGGGCGTCGCGACCGATGGCACCATCGAGGCCATACGTGTCGAGGGCGCCGCGTTCGCCATCGGCGTGCAGTGGCATCCGGAATACGATTTCGCCTCGAACAACATCTCGCGCGCGATCTTCCGCGCCTTCGGCGAAGCGCTCCTGCGCCGCGCCCGATGATCGTTGGTGCCCACCGGGGGACTCGAACCCCCACGCCATCCGGCCGCGAATTTTAAGTCCGCTGCGTCTACCGTTCCGCCAGGCGGGCGCCTACCCCACGCGCAGCAGGCTGGCGCCGTGCCGGCGCAGCCAGTCTTCCGCGAATGCCTCGTGATCGGTCAGGCTTCGGACCAGGGCCCAGAATGCCGGTCCGTGATCCATGTGGCGCAGATGCGCCAGCTCGTGCGCGACGACGTATCTCTGCACGTCCGGCGGTGCCATGACCAGCCGCCAGTTGAACATCAGCGTTCCGTCGGACGTGCAGCTGCCCCAACGGGTGCGCGTGTCCTTGATCGAGATCCGCCGCGGCTTGAGAGACTCGGTGGCGCTCTCGGCCGCCAGCTTCACCAGCTTGCGTCTCGCTTCGGCGCGCAGGAAGTCGGCCACCCGACGACCGAGGAACTCGAGCTCGCCGCTCACCATGATCTTGCCCGACGCGAGCCAGACGCCGGCGCGCGCGAGCGGAGCATGGTCGACCAGGTGCGGCACCCCGCAGACCGGCACGATCGCCCCGACCCCGAACCGCACCGCCTGCGGCAGCGCCTCGATACGCCCGGTCAACCAGGCGGCATGATCATGCAGAAGGTTCATCCCGGTCTGCCGGCTGGCCCGCGGCGGCAACGTGATCATCACCGCGCCGCTCCTCGTGTCGACCCGCAACGAGACTCGGCGGGCACGTGCGCTCCGACGCCAGCAGACATCGACATCCAGACCCGCGAGCCGGACCGACTCGGAGGTCATCGACGATCAGCTCGTCGGACGAGGGCGCGGCGGCGCGGCGGCGGTGCCCGTCCGGGCCACTCGACGAGGTGATGCTCCAGCGGTCCGGCGCGACGCTCGTCGACGGTCCGGCCCCTGACGGAAATGCCGGCCTCGTGCACGCGATCCGGGTCATTCGACACCAGCTTGTGCCAGAGCGGCAGCCGCTTGCCCTCCGACAGCAGCCGGTAGGCGCAGGAAGGGGGCAGCCAGTCGATCTCGGACAGGTTGTCGGGAGTCAGTCGGACACAGTCCGGAACGCGACTGCTCCGCTGCTCATAGTCGCTGCAGCCGCACGTCGCGCTGTCGAGCAGGCGGCAGGCGACGTTGGTGAACTGGATCTCGCCACTCGCGTCACGCAGCTTGTGCAGGCAACAACGCCCGCAGCCGTCGCAAAGCAGCTCCCACTCGGCCCTGCTCATCTCGGCGAGCGTCTTGGCTTCCCAGAACGGCGGCTCGGTGGTCATAGGCGGAGTGTAGGTCCAGGGCCGGCCGGGTGAAAGCGTCAGCCGGTCGCGGGCACGGGATCGGGCAGGAAGATCCGGGCCGGATGGCGGTCGAGTCTTGCTCGCAAGCCCACGATCGCTCCTCCAAGCACCAGGGCCGCGAGCAGGAACGGTGCCAGTGAAGGCAGGATCAGGGCACGCGCAACGAGGAGCCTGGAACCGCCCAGCGCGCGGGCGGTGCTCCATTGCCGTGCCGGCATGCGACGCCAGCCCCAGCCGAGGATCGGCAACGTGGCCACGATAAGGGCGATCGTCCGATCGACAGGACCGAACAGGAGCGCCACCACCAGAGCCGGCAGGAACAGCCCGGTCGCGAGCATGACGACGGCCATGAACATCGGCCATGGCCACCGGGCGATCGCCCCCGAAAGAAGCGTAGACCCCACGATGGCGGCCGACAGCTCGATCACCTGAATGCCGCGAGCCAGGCCTGGAAGCGGCCGGCGAGCTCAGGATGATCGCTCCAGAACCCGTCATCGATGCGAAGCATCTGCTCGACGCGATGCGGTGCCGCCGACGTTCGGGCCAGCAGGTCTGGGGGGATGGCGGCCTGCGCTCCCGGACCGATCCCGACGACCGGCACGTCTGCGGTGACCGCCGCCTGCCAATCCGGCTGCTGCTGCAGTCGGAGGAACCGCCAAGCCGCCGCCGGACGAGGCGCTCGCTTCGGAACCGCCCAGCTCAGCATCTCGCCCAACGCCCCGGTCCATTGCTGCCCGACTTTCCCGGACGGCTCATAAGTGGCAGGCGCCACCGTCATCAAGACGCCTCCCGACACCAGGGCCTTGAGCGCGGCGGTTCCGTCTGTCCACCAGACGACATAGGGACGGATCTGATCGAGCTTGCGGAACGCACGCGCGACGCCGTCGCCCGAGGCGAGGACACGATAGACGTCTGCGGCCGCGACGCCGTCGGCCATCAACGCGATCTCGAGCGTTCCTCGCGCCTGGCTGCGAAGCCCACGTTTGCCTGGATAGCGCGCGACGTCCCAGAAGTCCGGCCATCCGGGCGACGTCTGATCACGGGTCTTGTCCCAGGCGAGCACCAGCGCTGACATGAACCCGGGCAGCCCGCATGAGCTCGCCGGGGGGTAGAGGTCACGGGCGCCGAGCGCGTCCCAGTCGAGCGGCAGAAGCAGTCCCTCTCGGCAACCTGTGAGCGCCGCCTCGTTAGGCATCAACATGGCGTCGGGTTCGGTTCCCCCCCCCGCCTCGCGCTGCTGCAAGGTCGAGAGCTGGCCGCTCCAGGGCGAGAAGGTCGCCGGAAGCTCCGCGGAAGCGAGGCGATTCCCGAGCGCCTGCCGGTAGGCGTCGGTCAGGACAGGTCCTGGTGTTTCGACGCTGACGGAAGATCTCGCGGGCTGATCGGTCGAGAAAGCGTCGGGCGCGACCCCGAGCAGGCCCGATATGAGCACGGCCGTGCGCAGGAGATGAACCGACGGCAGGACGGTCACGCTTGCGGATGCGGATAGGCCATCGCCTGTGCCGGGCGCCATGCGAGCGAGGCGCCCCGTGGTTCCGACGCGCGCTCGATGTCTCGCGGCGTGAGGCTTGCCGCCGGGCGTCTGATCCAGATCTGGCTCCCATCCTCGAGGCGCATGCGGAGGCGAAGATGATCGCCGAGGTTGCGAACGTCCACCATTGTAGCCGATAGCGCTTGACCACCCAGGTCCGCGGCGTCTGCCGCCGCAAAGGCAACCTGGTCGGGGCGGATCGCAACCAGGCACAAATCGCCCGGCCCGACCTGATCGGACAGACGGGCCGTCATTCTGGCGCCGCAGGCGAGATGGATTTCCGCATCGTCCGTGCTGTCGACCTCGTCGGCGACCCGCCCGGCCAGGAGCTGCGCATCCAGCAGCGCGCGCGCCGCGAACGCCGATCCAGGAGACGCCAGCATCGCCGGAACGGCGCCGATACGCCCCACGCGGCCGCCCTCGATGATCCCGATCCGGTCGCCACAGGCGAGCAATTCCGAACGGTCGGAGGTGGCCAGCACGACAGCGGTGTGCCGCTGCCGGATCAGCTGCCGGAGAAGCACGTGCATCGTTCGACGTTCGTCGCTCGAAAGGATCGCGAAGGGTTGGTCCAGCACGAGCGGTCGCGCCGTTGCGAACGCGCGGGCGAGAAGCACGCGGCAGCGCAGCGGTGGGTCGAGGCTTGCGACAGCCCGTCTTGCCGCGCCGTCCAGTCCGGCGACCGAAATCAGTTCGCTGGCGGTGCGCCCGCGCTCCCACGTGCCAAGCGACCGCGCACGCAATGGAAATGCGACGTTGGCGGCCACGTCCATCTGCACGAACAAAGGGTCGGCACTCGTGACGAGCAGGGCGCCTTCCGGATGCTCGGACGCGCATCGACCGAGCAGAGCGGTCCGCGCTGCGTCACCCGGTCCGAGCAGTGCGAGGCATTCGCCGTCCGCTGCCCGAGGTGACGCCGGCATCTGTTCGATCGGTGTCACGCGGGCAGTCGTCTCGTTCCTGCAACCGGGGCTGCCACTCGACGTTCTCGTGGCCTGGTCGGTTGCGGAGAGGAACAATGATGGGTGCTTCCAAGAAGGTCCAAGGAGTGGCTGAGGACACCCGCGACCAGCTGTTGAGCCTTCGTGACCAGGTCGAGCAACTCCTCAGCGAGCGCGTGACACCCGCGATAGCCGATGCCGCGGGTCGCGCGGAAACCGCCGTCCACTCCGCGCGCGACTATACGTCATCGAAGGCGGACAATGTATCGAAGAGGGTTCGTGGCCAACCCCTGATCGCTATCGCCATCTCCGCCGCAGTGGGATATTTCCTGGGCAGAATTGCTCGCTGAAATGGGTCAACGCTTCTCGCGACTGGGATCGACATGAGAATTCCCAGGCTGATGCGAACTGCGTCCGATGCCCAGATCGTGCTGGTCAAGGCGAGTCTCCGTAGCCTGGGTCGACAAGCGGTGTTCCTGGCGGCATCCGCAGTGTTCGGGTTGTTCGCACTGGCTGCCCTGCATGTCGGAGGATACCTCGCACTCGTCGAATTTGGTTCGATAACGTCGGTCTGGTCCGCGCTGATCGTCGTTGGCGCTGACCTTCTCGTATGTTTGATTGCTCTCGTGCTGGCCCGCTCGGGCGGACCTGATGCACGAGCGATCGAGGCGCGCATCGTGCGCGACCGAGCTCTCGACGAATTACGCAACGGTCTGGCGATCGCGACCATTTCCGGACCGGCAGGTCGGTTGGCCGGCCGGGGTGCGCTGGGCATTTTTCGCCGCATCGCCATGCGGCGCCGGAGGCCCTCCAAGCACGCCTGACCTCCGCTCATTCCTTGCGGACCGTTCGGCTGGCAACCTCGTCGAGTTCCGCTTGCGCCTTCTTCAATCTCGACCGTGCCACTTCGGCAAGCGCCTGGTCGAGTTGGATCGCAATGGCGTGCTCCGCTGCCTTCGCGAGTGTCAGCGCCGTTCTCGCCACCTCGACTTCCTGTGATACGCGTTGCAGAGACGCCGAGAGACGCTTGGCCTCTCGTCGCCCCGTCGGCAGCCACCGCGCGTAAGCTTCGACCGCTCCATCATCGGCACCGAGGGACATTGCTGCGTCCGCCTCATGCAGGATTCGGCGCTCGGCCTCGGACAGGCTTAGCCGGCACTCGGCCTCGGCTGCGATGGCTTGCGAGAGTGCCATCTTGCTCGCCTTGGTGGTGGCCTGCCGGACGCGAAGCAACGAGCGGAGCGGATCAATGCGCATGATGGTTCGCGAGCACGTTCCGCAGCATGGTCAAGCTCTCCAGCAGCGAACTCCGTTCGTTGCGTGCCTGACGCAAGCAGTTCTCGATCTGCGGGCCGAGGCTGACGGCCAGGTCGGTTTCTGCATCGGCTGTCGCTCGGTAGGCGCCGAGACGGACCAGGTCCGCAACCTCGAGCCACCGCGACAATAGCCCACGAGCCCGCCTAACGAGTTCGGCATCCTCGTTCGAGAAGCAGCCCCCTGCGGTTCGAGAGAGCGAACGGAGCACGTCGACAGCCGGATACCGGCCGGCTTCGCCGATCGCCCGATCCATTACGACGTGTCCGTCGAGGATGCCGCGAACGGCGTCCGCGATCGGCTCGTTGTGGTCGTCTCCCTCCACCAGAACGGTGAACAGGGCGGTAATCGAGCCGCCTCCGTCAGGGCCGGTGAGGCCGGGTCCGGCCCGCTCGAGCAATTTCGGCAGATCGGCGAACACGCTCGGTGGATACCCGCGGGTGGTCGGCGGCTCGCCCGCCGACAGGCCGATCTCTCGCGAAGCCAGGCAGAAGCGGGTGATGCTGTCCATCATCAAGAGAACGGACTTGCCCTGGTCCCTGAAGGTCTCGGCGATGGTCATCGCCGCCAGTCCGGCTTGACGGCGCATGATCGGCTGCATGTCCGACGTCGCGACCACGACGACGGACCTTGCCAGACCCTCTGGACCCAGATCATCCTCGACGAATTCGCGCACTTCCCGGCCCCGCTCGCCGACTAGCGCGATCACGGCAACGTCGCAATCCGCACCCCGGGCCAGCATCGACAGCAGCGACGACTTGCCGACGCCGGAACCCGCGAAGAGCCCGAGGCGCTGACCCTTGCGCATGGTCGCGAACAAGTCCAGGGCGCGTACGCCCAGCTCAAGCGGCGCACCGAGACGCGCTCTCCTCGTCGCGTCCGGCGGACAAGCGCGTACCCGGCGCGCCCTGCCGCGCGCGAGATGACCCAACCCGTCGAGCGGACGCCCGAGGGGATCGACGATGCGGCCGAGCCAAGCGTCGCTAACATGGATTGCGCCTGGATTGGGCGAACCTGGTCGAGGAACGCGTGCGCGGCAGCCCGGGCCGATGCCACTGAGTTCCGTAAACGGCATTGCACGCGTCAGTCCGTTTTGGAACGACACGATCTCGGCGGGCACCTGCACGTCGCCGCGCCCGATCAGATCGATACGATCCCCAAGGCTGACATGGCGTGAAATCCCGGCCACGTCGACCGTCAAGCCGGACACTGCGACGATCCTCCCGTCCATCGGCGTGGCGGGCGTCTCCAACAAACTATGCTGAAAGGTCGAAAGCCGCACCTGAAGTGTTACATCGTCCATCAGTCAGGAACCTTTGGCTGAACTCGATAAACCTACCCCAAAAAGGTGAATACGGTGTCGACGATCTCGCCTTAAAGTTGTATAAGTTCCGCATGCAAACCAAAAGGTAGGCACTATGCGTATCCTCTTCGTCGAGTACGACCAACCAACAATTTCGTCGCTCGCTTCACCCTTCCGCGCTAACGGGATCATTTCCGACGCCGCCGAGAGTGCGGACGAGGCGCTTGAACTCGCTCGTCATTACGATTACGACCTGCTTCTCATCGCCGCCGTACTGCCGGACATGGACGGTGTCGAACTCGTCCGGCGTCTCCGCTACGCGCGGATCGAGACACCGGTGCTGATGCTCGGCGGCATTGCCCGACCTGAGGCGCGCGTGAAGGCGTTCTCGGCCGGCGCCGACGACGTGATTCAAAAGCCGTTCAATTGTGCGGAACTCGTGGCTCGCATGCAGGCGATCACGCGAAGGGCCAAGGGGTTCAGCGGCGCCTCGCTACGCGTCGGCTCTCTTGTCCTCAAGCAGGACAGCCGCGAGGTAACTGTATCGGGCCGCGAGGTGAAATTGACCGGCAAGGAGTATGCGATTCTCGAATTGCTTGTCCTCCGTAAGGGCGCGGTCCTGACCAAGGACGCCTTTCTGAATCATCTGTACGGCGGAATGGACGAGCCCGAGGCCAAGATTATCGATGTCTTCATCTGCAAACTTCGCAAGAAGCTGAGCTTTGCCGGTGCAGGTCACCTGATTGGCACCGTTTGGGGGCGCGGTTACATGCTTCGCGACAGCGCTCAACAGGAAGACGGTTCGGATCGTCTGACAGCGTCCGTGCCCGTGTCCTTGTCCCCGTTCCTGCTCGACGCCGCGATGACGGCGGTCTGAAGAGCGTCAGGCTGTGAATTGCTCCACGATGATACGTTCCGACAGGTTGAGTGCGGGATCGAACAGGAGCGTGATGCAGACGCTCCTGTCCTCGCTGACCCCGACCGACACCACGTCTCTGACCTCCGTGAAGTCCGCAACGGCCGCGACAGGTCTCTTTTCCGGCTCGAGCACTTCGAACTGAACGTCCACGTTGCTTGGCAGCAACGCCCCCCGCCAGCGACGCGGCCGAAAGGCACTTATCGGCGTCAAGGGAAGGAGGTTCGCTGATAGCGGAACGATTGGACCATGAGCGGACAGATTGTATGCCGTCGAGCCGGCCGGCGTCGCCAGCAACACTCCGTCGCACACCAATTCAGAAAGCCTGATCTTGCCGTCCACTGTGATTCGAATCTTGCCGGCTTGCCGACTTTGACGAAACAGGAAGACATCGTTTAGAGCGACCGCCTCTTCGACAACCCCAGATTGTGTCACGGCATGCATTCTGAGCGGGTGGAGAACTGCCGCCTGAGCTTTTGCCAAGCGGTCAGGAAGATGGTCTTCGACGAATGCATTCATCAGAAAGCCCACGGAGCCGCAGTTCATCCCGTAGACCGGGACGGGCCGGGTCATCGTCGCATGCAAGGTCTCAAGCATGAAGCCGTCACCGCCCAGACAAACGACGGCCTCGGCTGCAGCCATCGGCGAGTCGCCGTAGCGATCGATCAAGCGATCGGCGCTCTGCTGTGCGAACTCGCCGGGGCCGGCCCGAAACGCGATCCGCGTCGTCATGCTGCTGTCGGGGAGCTTACGTGCAGAGCCCGGCGATGCTGCCATACCGGCATTCGCGTCCGAACTGCAGCCGTAACCTCATGATCCACTATCGACGTCGCCCAACCTGGGCCATCGCCGGCCAGTGCTGTCACGCGTCCCCATGGGTCGCAAATCATGGAGTGACCATACGTCGACCGAGGTTTACCGTCCCCCCCGAAGAATCGACCCGTGGTCGCGGATGCGGCGACCCAGCTTTGCGACTCGATTGCTCGCGCACGCACCATGACCTCCCAGTGCGCTTCACCAGTCTCGGCGGTGAAGGCGGCTGGAAGGAGAACCAACTCGGAACCTGCTTGACGAAGTGCCTCGAACAGGTAGCCGAACCTGAGATCGTAGCAAATCGCGCAGCCGATCGTGATGCCACGAAATCGGAACGTCGCGACCTCCGCGCCGGCTCCATAAAGGTCGCTTTCGGCGTAGCGGTTTCCACCAGGAGTGACGACATCGAAAAGATGTATTTTTCTGTAGCGAGCGAGTTCGCTACCATCCGGACCGAACACCAACGTCGTGTTGTAAAGACGATCACCAGAACGCTCCGCGATCGAGCCTCCGTGAAGGACGATCCCCTTTCGGTTCGCTGTCTCGGCGAGGAACGCGTAGAGCGGTCCCTTCACTCCCTCTTTCTCGTCAGGCAAGGTCTCCGCGGACGCCCGTTTGGTGTCCGCGTCACCCCCAAGGCAGCTCCACATTTCCGGCAACACGACGAGGTCGGGCTGATCCGCGGCATATGCCCGCTCCACCAAGCTGTGGACAGCATCGACATTCTCTTCGGCGATCTGTCCGGGCGACATCTGGACGACGGTGACACGCATCGTTTAAGCGAACTCCCGGATCGAAGTCGCAGACAATACGACATTCTCCGGCCCGGATCTTTCGTAGATTTCGGTCGATTGTGTCAACGGCGCAGCGTCATTGAACGTCAGAGGTCGGAAGACAGACAGGAGAGGCGCCCCCTGAACGTAGGATCGAGAGCGCGACCTGCTCGAGGTCGACCGTCGCCGGCGAAACAGGGTAACGGAGCGGAAATGATGTCTGGCTGCGTATCGCATCAGGGATTCTGTCATCACGTCGGATGATTCCTGCGCACGCGGGCGAGAACTTGAGATAGTTAGCGCAGACTCGATTCAGCGTCTCGTACGTTTGTATGCCGGCCAAATGAGTTGCTGCCTGGTTGATGACGACTTGCGCATTCGGCGGCTGAGGCATCTCTGATGATACCGCAAGCCGTCGTTTATCAGCCGCGTGGACCTTCAGGACGACGTATGCGTCGGTCAGAGACGTTGGCTCATCGGTCGCCATGACGATCAGTCTGTCAGCCCAGCATGCCATCCGTCTCACGTGGCGATCGATCCCCGCTCCGAGATCGAGCAGGATAATGTCGTATTCGGTCGCAGAGGACAAAGTCAGCAGCAGTCTCTCGAGCGACATCGCCGAAATGGACGCGAGCACTCCCGATCCGGCGCGCCCGGCAAGGAGGTCAAAGGCTCCCGATTGGCATCGCAGGACAACATCTCGTAAGCTCATCCCCTCATGCACGAGTGATCCCAGATCATGTTGCGGAGTGACCCCAAGCTGTACATCGACATTCGCAAGTCCCAGATCGCCGTCGATCAACAATGTACGTCTTCCTGACCGGGCTAGAATCGTGGCCAGCGAGATCGCAAACCACGTCTTGCCAACGCCCCCCTTCCCAGATGCGATCGCGTAGCTGAGCGGCCGGCTATCGGCTCCGTTCGTCTCCTTGAGTCCTGGGTGAGGCAAACTGTTACCTTCCATGGCGACCTCCAGCGGCTCTCCAACGTTGATCTGTGGTCACTCCGTCAGCTGCTACTCGATCATCCAGCCGGCTTGCTAGCACGTGGGCAGTCAGAGGCTGCAGACCGTCGACAACGCTTGAGCCTGTTCCGGCCTCGGTCAGCACTAGGCGTGACCGCCAAGCGGCCTCGACGATGCCACCGATGCGGCGCGCCACGTCAAGGCGAGTTGCAATCATGCGCCGCGCGCCCATGGCTGCGTGGTAGAGAGCGACGTCGACTGTTTCTGCGGCATCCAGCCCCGCCGGAACGACGAGAACGAGCTCGGCTTGCACAGCTGCAACAAGGGAACGAAGAAGCTGATTCTCTTCGGAGTCTCGGACGCCCAGACCCGGTCCGTCTATGAGAGCCGGGGCGCTACCCTCGCGCATCGCCAGCGCTCGTTGCAATGTTTGCGGTCTATCGGCAACGAGCAAAGTCAGACCGAGGATTCTTGTCATCGCCGCCAGTTGTTCAGCCGCACCAGCTTTCTGGCTGTCGACTGTCACGATCAGTGGCTTGGTTCCTGCCATCACAAGGCGCGTCGCAATCTTCACGAGCGACACGGTCTTGCCAGCGCCGGGCTCGCCCGCAAACAACAAGGGCGCGGCGCTACCGGACAACTCAATGGACCCGAAGCCGATTCGCCTCGTCAATGCGTGCGCAAGATCCCTCTCCGTCAGTCTCGCAACAAGCTCCTCGCTGATGCCATGCCAGACGAGCCTGCCTCGCCGTTCGTCGAGGTAGGCGTCAGCGATCACCGGGACCTCGAGAGGTGGCAATTCGGCTTTTTCAGCCTCGACGGCTGCCAATATCGCGACACCATGTGCAACTTGCTTGGTCTCGATAATCAACGCGTCGCTGCCGAGCGAGTCACGCACGGCGCGGATGACCGTCGTCAGATCGGGCCCGTCAAAGAGCCTGACTTTCATGACGAGAGGCCACGCAAGTTCAGATGACCTCCAAAGTTCTTATTCGGCTGCGATGTGATATTTCGGTCTGTGCCAGCACGGGTGTCGTCGGACGGGCACGGTTGACGATCGCATGGACATGACCACGAAGATGCTGGCTGACGAGGAGAACCGGGTTCTCGCCAGCCCGGACTGTCCGATCAACAACGGCTCGTAGCCTTTCGATGAAATCGCTCAAGCGGCTTGGCGCCATGGCCAATTGTCGGTCTTCCGACGGCCCAGTCAGGCTCTCAGCAAAGGCGAGCTCCCATTCGGGCGACAACGTCACGAGAGGGATGTAACCTCCAGGTCCGGTGTACATCTCGCTGAGCTGGCGCGCCAATCTTGTGCGAACATGACCCAGGATCAGCGGGATGCCTCGAAGTCCGCTGCCGGCCGCATCCTGAATACCCTCCAGAATGGTTGGGAGATCGCGGATTGACACACGCTCCGCAAGCAGACCTTGCAAAACCCGCTGGACGGCGCCTGTCGTGACAACGGACGGGATCAGGTCGGCGACAAGCCGTTGCTGATCTCGTGGCAAGTCGTCCAGGAGCTTCTGGGTCTCTGCATAACTCAACAGCTCGGCCATGCTCTCGCGCGCGGTCTCCGTCAGATGGGTTGTCAGGACACTTGCGGCATCAACGACGGTGCAGCCCCTGAATAGAGCTTCATCACGCAGGGCGAGATCGATCCAAAGAGCCGGAAGGCCGAATGCCGGTTCATGCGTTTTCTCGCCAGCGAGGCTCGGCACGCCTCCGTTCGGGTCCATCACAAGAAGCCGATCCGGCCGGATTTGGCCCCGAGCGGCCTCTACTTCCTTGATCCGAACGACATAGGTTTCCGGCTCGAGTTGCATGTTGTCCTGGATGCGGATCGACGGCAGCACGAGGCCCATCTCGGCCGCGATCGAACGCCTGAGCGACCTGATCTGCTCAGGCAGCCGCGGCTGGTCGCCACTTGCGAGGGGCAGGAGCGCGTAACCGAGCTCAAGACGGATCATGTCAATGCGCAAAGCATCCGTGGGCGGCGACCCATTCGACGCGGGGATGACGGTGGAAGCGTCCTCCTCACCCGAGGGCTTCGGGGTTTTGTGGCGAAGCCACGCACCGCTACCGGCCAAACCGCCCAGGATAACGAATGGGATCGTCGGCAATGCCGGCATCAGGGCCAACATGATCGCCGCTCCCGATGCTAAGGCAAGCGGTTTGGCGTTGCCGCCGAGTTGACGGACGAGAGCTGCGTCCGCACGCCCGTCAACACCTCCTTTGGTGACCACGATGCCAGCAGCCGTCGAGACGAGCAACGCCGGTATCTGTGAAACCAAGCCGTCGCCGATCGTCAGCGTGCTGAAGGTGGCCGTAGCGTCGTTGATTGCCATCCCGTGTCGCAGGGCGCCGACCGCCAAGCCACCGAGGATGTTTATGAACGTGATCAGCAGACTCGCAATCGCGTCTCCTCGGACGAATTTTGCGGCGCCATCCATCGCACCATAGAAGCCGCTTTCCTCTTCGAGTTCCCGCCGTTTGATCCGGGCGACCTTGTCGGTGATCGCGCCGGATGACAGCTCGGCGTCGATTGCCATCTGCTTCCCGGGCATCGCATCGAGGCTGAAGCGGGCGGCGACTTCGGCGATCCTCCCGGATCCTTTGGTGATGACCATGAAATTGACGACGAGAAGGATTGCAAACAGGATGATGCCGATTACGACGTCGCCACCCATGAGAAATCCGCCGAAGGCTGCGACGACGCGACCGGCGGCGAGCGGGCCCTCGTGCCCGTGGCTGAGGATCAGCCTGGTTGTTGCAACCTCGAGCGACAATCGGAGAAGGGTCGTAAGAAGCAACAGCGTCGGGAAGCTGGTGAAGTCGAGCGGTCTCTCAAGAAACAACGCGACCATCAACACCAGGACGGACGACGTGAGCGAGAGGGCCAAGCCAAAGTCCAGAACGATCGGAGGCAGCGGCAAAACCAGGATCGATAGGAGGGCTACAACTCCCGCAGCGAGCATCATGTCCGAACCCGGGCGCCGTGCTCGGATTCGATCGAGGATCGCTCTCGGGTCGGGAATGGCCGTTGCTGACGCCGAGGCTGCCTTCATCAGCCGGTGACACCGGCATGTGGGACCGGAACCTCGAACCCCGATTTCGTATAGTCGCGAAGCTTGTTCCTCAGGGACCTGATCGAGATGCCCAGGATGCTCGCCGCGTGCGTACGATTGCCGGAAGTGTGACCCAAAGTCCCGATGATGAGCGCCCGCTCGACCTCTTCGACAGAGCGGCCGACAAGTTGCGAGACCGGCAAGCCGGCGGCTCTGTCTTCCTTTTCGACTAAGTTCTGGCGTTGGATTTCCGCAGGATCAGGCGCCAGGCATCCCAGAGACTCTGCAAGATCTTCCCCGATCTCGGCACCGTCCGAAAGAAGGACTGCCCGATGCATTGCATTCTCGAGCTCACGAACGTTGCCTGGCCAGGAGTGAGACTCGAGCAAAGCAACTGCAGTGGTCGAAAGCGGACGGCTCGGAATGCCGTTCAGCTTGGCAAAATGCTTCGCGTAGTGACGTGCCAACTCGCCGATATCGCAAGGTCTGCGCCTGAGCGGAGGTACGTCAAGCGTAACAACATTCAATCGGAAATAGAGATCCGCTCGAAAGCGTCCTGCTTCAACCTCATTTTGCATGTTCCTGTTACTGGTTGCGATGATACGAACGTCGATCTTCACGGGAGCCGTTCCGCCCAACCTGTCGATCTCGCGTTCCTGAAGTGCTCGCAGGAGCTTCGCCTGCAGGCGAACGTCCATCTCACTGACTTCATCGAGAAGCAGCGTTCCACCTGACGCTGCTTCGAACTTTCCTAGCCGACGAGCCACAGCACCGCTGAATGCACCTTTCTCATGACCGAAAAGCTCCGACTCGAGAAGGTTGTCAGGTATCGCGGCGCAATTGATGGCGACGAACGGCCCTCCAGACCGGCGGGATTTCCGGTGGACGTAGCGCGCGAGGACCTCCTTCCCTGTTCCAGACTCTCCCGCGATAAGCACGGATGCGTTCGAGCCAGCAATGTGGTCGGCTCGCCTGATGACGGCAAGCATCTCGGGATCGTGAGCAATGATTGGCTGCGCTGGCCCGGTGACTGTCTCGAGAAGCGCGACGATGACGTCGGTATCGGGAGGCAGCGGTAGAAAGTCCCGTGCTCCCGCCTGCATTGCAGCGGCAGCGAGTTCCGGATCGCTGTCATGACCGCAAGCGATGACCGAGACAATCATCCTCTCGGAATCAAGTGTTCTGACAAGGAAGCCGATATCGAGATGGAGCTCGCAAAAGATCAGATCGAAGCCGGCATCGCGGCGAACCGCTGCAATCGCGGCGCTCACAGTGTCCGCCTGAGCGACGGACGCTCCCCGTGCCGAGGCGATCGCAGCCGCGCGGCCGAGTTCCCCGGAAAGCGAGCCGATGATGAGTATACGCATGCCTAGGCGATCCGATCGGCCTTGACGATTTCCGTCATCGTGACACCCAGGCGGTTGTCATCGATCATGACGACCTCGCCGCGGGCCACCAAGCGGTTGTTGACGTAGATGTCGATGGCTTCGCCCAGTCGACGGTCAAGCTCGACGACAGCGCCTCGGCCCAGCTTCAGGAGCTGGTTCACCTGCATCGTTGCTTTCCCGAGGACGACGCTGACAGTCACCGGTACGTCATAAACAGCGTCAAGATTATACGCAGGGCGTGATGCGGCTGCCTCCACGAACGACACTGCCGGGCCGGTTAGCTCACCTAGTTCCACATCGGTGGTCACAGCGTCGCCTCCTTTTCTGCCAGCAGTCCGTGATCGGCCAGCCGCGCGAGCATTTGATCCCGGAGCATGCGGACGTCGCGATGAGCAGTCCCGTTCGGCCACGTCACTCGGAGGTCGCCCGGATGCAGGTCAGCTGCGGCGATGATGGCGCGACCGGCTCGGGCGCTGAGGCGCGCCACCTCCTGGCCTGCCAAGTCGAGCGACCTTTCAGAGACGGTGATCGTCAGTTTTGGCTCATCGGCGAGATCAGGGAGAAGCAACCGGAGAAGCCTGAGCATCTCCTCGTCTCCAAGCCGTTCACAGAAGGCTGGCAGACACTCGGCAAGCAGACACAATGCCGTGTTCGCAATCAACTCTAGGTTGTCCTCGATGCACTGTCGCATTCCCCTCAAAGCGGAATCGAGTGCAACATCCATCCGCTCAAGGACTTCAGTCCGTCGCACGCTCAGCCCACCTTCCGCCCTCTCCAGACCATTTGCATAGCCGTCGGCGAAGCTCTCCGACTTGATTTGCTCCAACTCTTCGTCGGATAGGGTGTTCTTGCCTGGAGTCGTCGGCGCGGAGGGTTCACTCTGTTCAAGACCTGCTCTGCAGGCGAGCTCGTCTTGTCGATCAGCTAGCGGTGTTTGGTCGAAATCCTCGACGAAGAGCACGCCTGGTACGGAACGATGTCGGGTGGCTTCAAGCATCTATACCACCATCTGTTCGGACGCAGATGGCGAGATGTCGATCTCCCCAGCTTCGGCGAGTTCCTTAGCAACCGCAACAACAGCAGCTTGAGCCTCATCGACGTCGCGCAGCCGAACTGGGCCGAGTGAGGCGATGTCGTCCCGCAGCATCTTTGCGGCGCGTTCCGACATCGCCCCCAGGAAGACGTTCTGCAGGCCGGGCGATGCACCTTTGAGCGCCACCGGCAGCTTGTCTCGTTCGACAACTCGCAAGATAGCTTGGATCGCCGAGCCTGCCAGACGCGAGAGATCAAGAAAGGTGAACATCAAGGATTTGATCTTCTCGGCCGCGGCCAAGTCGATCTGTCCGACCGCCGATATGAGGCGCGTCTCAACCTGACGCTCAAGGCTGTTGAATATTTCCGCCAGCAGCTCGTGCGAGTCCCGATGCGTACTACGGACCAGGTTGGACATGAACTCCGCCCGAAGCGTGTTCTCAACACCGTCAAGGACTTCACGTTGCACGCTTTCCATCTGCAGCATCCGGAATATCACGTCGACAGCCAAAGTCTCGGGCAACAAAGCCATGACGCGAGCTGAGTGCTCAGGCTTGATCTTACTTAGAACGACCGCCACAGTCTGTGGGTACTCATTCTTAAGATAGTTCGCCAACAACGTCTCGTTCACGTTACCGAGCTTATCCCACATCGTCCGACCCGCCGGACCCCGTATCTCATCCATGATCTGCTGCGCGCGCTCCTTCGGAAGCGTGCTCATCAACAGACGCTCGGTCGTATCGAGGCTGCCTCGCACCGATCCGGCGCTGCCAAGGTGATCGCTGAACTCCTCGCAGAGCCTGTCCACCACATCCGCAGAAACTGACCCGAGGCGAGTCATGGCCATCGAGACTTCCCGGATTTCGTCCTCGTGCATTGACTCGAAGATGCGCGCACAGCGCTCCTCACCCAGGGCGAGCATAAGAACTGCCGCTTTCTGCGCACCGGTCAGACTGGGTTCGTTCAAGGCCGCCGCCATAATCAGCTCACTCCTTCTGCCAACCACGCCCGAACCAACGTGAGGCTCTCTTCCGGAAACTGTTCGACGAGTTCGGCGAGACGCCGGGTAGAGGAATTCCTCGTCGGGCTGACCTCGTGCTGGGTCAGCATGCTGCCGTCAGGCCTACGCGAAGATCTGCCGTCCATCTCAGAGCCTGACAAACCCGCCAACAACAATCGGCCAGCGCTCTCCTGGCTCGCGACTGGCCGATGTTCGACCCGCGAACCGTCCATCCCGACGCTTCGAACAAGATCGCTCCCGGAACTTAGCGATAGACGTGAGATGAGAGGGCGAAAGACGAACAGGCCAATGACCAACGTGACAAGCCCGATCACGCCTGTCTGCAATGCTTTCAGGAGGTCCGGCTCGGCTATCCCGAGGCCGAACGGCGTAGCTGGTCGAGGCTGGGGTGCCTCGAACTGAGCGTCATCGAAGCGCATCGAGTCGACCGTCACGGTATCACCGCGCCTCGCGTCGAAGCCGATCGCACTCTTCACCAATGACGTCATGCGGGCCAGCTCGGCTGCGTCGCGAGGCTTGTAGATGGCTTGGCCACCTGGTCCGGCAATCAAGTCGCCGTCGACAAGCACCGCAAGACTGATCCGCTGGACGCGAGGTTCGGACTGGCTGAGCGTGCGCACCGTCTTGCCAATCTCGTAGTTGCTGGTTTCCTGGTGGCGTTCATCCTGGCTGCCCGACAGCGCCCGGCCTGCGTCCGCGTTCGGCAAGTTGTTTGCAACCGAGGCGTTTTGCTGACCTTCGGTGTTACGACTTTTATCGGAAGTCGTCTGCTGACTTCGCAGCACCTGCTGATCCGGGTCGTAGATTTCGCGTGTCTCATTGATTGCTGTATTGTCGAGGGTCACGGAAGCTTCGGCGCGCACCTTGTCGGGTCCGAGCGACGCGTCCAGCATCTCCTCGACCTCGTGTGAGAGTCGGAGCTCCATGGTTTGTCTGAGCTCGTCGTCCGTCGCCGCGTGACCAGTCTCATCGGCCGAGCTTCCGTTGCGGGCAAGCACGTTGCCGTGATTGTCAATGATCGCAATCGCCTGCGGCTTCAGCCCAGGTACGGCGGCGGAGACGAGATTGAGGATGGCTTGAACCGCTTCCGGATCGAGCCGCATCGCGTTGCGCATTGTCAGTAAAACGCTGGCCTGCGCGGGCTGCGCCGCTTGTGCGAAGAGGTCGCGATGCGGGAGCACCAAGTGTACTCTCGCTCCCCTTACACCTTGGATCAGCACGATGCTCCGGATGAGCTCGCCCTCGAGTGCGCGGGTCTGATTGATCTCCTGTTGAAACTGCGTTGACGTCAGGCTGTCGCCGCGATCAAAGATTTCGTATCCGATTGAACCGCCCGACGGGAGGTTGGCTTTCGCCAGAAGCAGCCGAGCGGACGCAATTTGCCCCTCGGGGACCATGATTTGGTCGCTCTGATTGCTCACTTTGTGCTCGATATGAGCCTTCTCTAGAACATCGGCCATCTGTCCAGCCTCGCGGATATCCAGATCGCCATAGAGCAGAGCCATTTGCTCGCTGACGTCGCCGCCGCCTCCTCTGAGCATGAGGAGCGCCAGCATGCACAGCATGCCGAGGCTGACGAGGGCCATCGCCGCGAGCTTGGCAGGCCCGAGATCTCGAAGACCGTCGACGAGCGACGTTACTCGGTCCGGCTCGCCGTCGCTCATCATCTTGGTCGTCATCGTGCGGCCATCCTGCACCGGCGTTCTGCCGATGCAGGATGGTGCCGAAGGCAGGTTACGAGTCGGTTAAGAACCCGGCATTCCTTGCCGGGCCGTCCTATTGAGCGACCGACTGAACATCACCGTAGTCGAGCGTCGTTGGACCGAACGAGACGCTCAAGCCCGAGCTGGTTCTCTGCACGCTCGTGGGTGTGGCGGTGGAGGTGAACGCAATCGGGCTTGGCGTCCCTGTCGCGTCCGCGCCCTCGATCGCGATGTTGTATGGGCCCGCTGCGAGAGGAGCACCATCGTTGGCGGTGCCGTCCCACGTCCAGCTGTTCGAGCCGGCAGTCGACGTCAGCTGCACATCCTTGATGTCACGCCCAGTCTTGTCGGCGATGGAGATCGAGACCGGCTCAGGAAGCGCCGTATCAAAGGAGATCTTCGCTCCGCCTGGCTGGAGGGGAAGCGTGCTGCCCGTCAGCGTCACCGGTTTGCCGATCATTGCCGAGCTCTGAGTGAGCTGCTGGTCCTGCGACAATTGTAGAAGTTGTGTCAGATTAGTGTTGGTCTGCACCTGCTGCTGCACCCCCGTGAACTGAACCAGTTCGGTCGTGAACTGACTGCTGTCCATCGGACTGCTCGGGTCCTGGTTCTGCAACTGTGCCGTGAGTAGGGTCAGGAAATCATTGTAGTTCGACGACAGGGAGGCAAGGGCAGCGCTGCTCGTATCGGTGCTCGACGAAGCGCTACCCGAGGACACGCCCGGTGTCGCCGACGTGGCACTGCTCGACGATGTCGAAGTCTTCGCAGCTTTCTGTGCCGCACTGGCCAGCGAGGCCATCTGCGTCTGTGTCAAGGCAATGGTCACTGCGATCGTCCTCTGATGTGCGGGTCAGGCGGTGATATCGATGGCACCGAACGTCAGTTGCGACGCACATGGTGCAACATGGAGAGTGGTTGAGGGACTTTGTTCTTCCAATCCCGGGAGTGGTTCCCGATCCAGGTCTCCAGCTGATCCGCTGCTTCGTCTCCGCTCGTCGGAGAAGGCCGGCTCGGTGGCGGAGCCGCTCGTGTCCCGCGAGGGAAGCAGAAGATACTCGATCGTCTTGTCTGTTTCGTGTAGGCCACTGTCGTGCAAAGCAGATCGAAGCTGCGCTTGGTCGCTGACCATGGTGCGCAACGTCTCGGGGTGATCGACAGAAATCGTCATCGCGGCAGCGGATCCGGCGCGCCTGCCGAAACGGACCTCCACAACACCCAGGTGCGGCAGGGACATCCGGATCGACATGTCGCCCTGCTGGTCCGGCGCCCGCGCTAGATCGGCGAGCTCGAGATGCGCGATCGGCGGATGAAACGCGTCACCTATGGCTCGGCTCGCGAAAGGGGCCGGAAGTCTTGAGCCTGTTGGTCTAAGTTCCGTGCTCACTTTATCAGCCGGCTCGTTCAGGCGAGGCGCAGACATGACGGGCGTGGGCATGGCAGGCGCAACTGCGCCGGGGTTGGCGGAATCGTGACGGATCACGGCCTCCGACTGCTTATCCGGCGGGGCCGGTGCAACCAGGTCGCTGTTGTCGTCGGGTCGCGCCGTTGCGCGCATCTCCGTTTCAAGCCCGGCCCGGATCGGGCAACCGGGGCGCCCGATCCGTGACGAAGGTTCATCGCTGGCGCCGTTCGCGCTCGACGCCGCAGGAGGAGGAGCCTGCATCGGCGAGCCGATCGAGACTGAGAAAGCCAAGGCGCTCTGAGTGGTCGTCTGCGGGAACGCGGCACCGCCGCCGGTCGGCAGGTCTCCGATTTCAAATGACGCGCGGGCAGCCTCCCTCCGACCCCGCATCTCCGGCTTGCGCCGGCGAACGGACCTGGATTTATCGACCGGAGGGTTGGTCAGGGACGAGGGCTTTGCAGCCTTGACGCCCGAAGGCTTGCTGATCGGTCCGACCATTGCCGTGCTTTCAGCGGGGCTCGCGGCCGCCGCTTGCAGTAGACGTCGATCGGGGGAGGCTAACTTCTCGCCCTTATCGGCCGACACGCCCGCGTCTGCCATGGCCTTCGCGAAGCCTGCTCGCTCATGCGCTTGGCTTGTTCGCGCCTTCATAACGCAACGACTTTGCGTGCTGGGCTGGATCGCCGTCACGGACCGGTTAGCTCCTTGGTAGATGGCGGAGGCGAACATGTCCTGCAAGCGCCGGACCAGATCGGTTCCGGCAGCCGACACACTGGCCGGCTACCCGCATGTCGGCAGAAGCTGCCAGAGAGCCCCAGATGACGGCAGGGAGTGCCGGGCAAAATATGCCCGATCGTGTCCCGACAGAGAGGGCGGCATTGGAGATGGAAAACGCCAGTGTGCCCAGCTGAATTGGCACGGGAGATGCTCACGTGAGGAGTTGCCTTCCGCGCTTCGAACACAAGGAAATCCCGATGTCCCTTTTCGGCGCCGTCAGTACGGCTGTCAGCGGCCTCGCTGGGCAGTCGGCCGCCTTCACCAACATCAGTGACAACATCGCCAACAGCCAGACTGTCGGCTACAAGGGTGTGGAAACGTCGTTCTCGGATTACCTCACGAGCAGCACAGCAAGCCAGAACCTGTCCGGTGCTGTTGGAACGACCCCGCAGTACCAGAACACGGTCGCCGGAACCGTCACCCAGAGCAGTGATCCGCTCGCGCTCGCGATCACGGGGCAGGGCTTCTTCAACGTAAGCGAGACGACGGGAGCTGGAACCGCCTCGTTCAGCACGACGCAATACTATACCCGGACGGGAGACTTCACGCTCAATGATGCCGGCTATCTCGTCAACGGGTCCGGCGAGTATCTTGACGGCTACGGCTTGGATCCGGCAACGGGACAGATCAACACCGGGAACCTGCAGCCAATCAAAATCGACACGGCCAGTCTCCCCGCCGTGCCGACATCGAGCATCTCCTACGCCGCACAGCTGCCGAACATGGGCCTCGGAACGACGCCAAATCCGACGGCCGACTTTCAGGTCATCGATCAAGCGGGCGCGACACACAACATCTCGCTGACCTGGACGCAATCGTCCACGACACCCACTGACTGGACCGTCACGGCCGCCTCTCCCGACAGCAACCCGACGACCATTGGATCCGCAAACGTGGCTTTCGGTGCGAACGGGAATTTGAGCAGCGTAACCGGCAACGGTGGTGGGGTCGTTGGAAGCTTCAGCTCGGGTGACGCTGCCTTGACGCTGAACACGAGTTTCAACGGCTCTCTTCAGCCGATCACGCTCGATCTCGGGGTGATCGGCACGTCGAGCGGCATCAGTTATGATGCGGCGGGCTCGACCTACAATCCCCAGACGTTGTCGGTGAACGGTCAGAAGACCGGCAATTATACCGGCGTGACGATGACGGGCGGTGGCGACGTCGTCGCCACCTACGACAACGACCAGACGCAGGTCATCGCACACATTCCCCTCGCCAAGTTCAAGGCACCAGATGCCCTCCAACGGCAAAATGGACAGGCCTTCACCGCCACGGCAGGCTCGGGAGTGGCAAGCTTGAGCAATGCGAACCAGAGCGGGATCGGTCAATTGGTGACCGGGTCCGTGGAAAGCTCGAACGTCGACATCGCCACCGAGTTGACCAAGCTGATCGCAGCACAAGAAGCCTACGGTGCGAACGCGAAGATGGTCACGGCGGGAGATCAGATGGTCCAGACCACTCTGCAGATGAAACAGTAGGGTTAAGGTCCAGGTAGGACTTTCGTGGGAGACTGCTGGTTGGTCCATTCGCGGAGTCTCATATGAGTCTCGGGAGCGTGCTCTCGATCGCGTCGAGCGGCCTGAACGCGATACAGGGCCAGATTGCGGTGGTGTCGCAAAACGTCGCCAACGCAAGCTCGCCTGGTTACACCGAAGAAGTCGCAGCAAACACGGCGCTGGTCGCAGGCGGTCAAGGTGCGGGAGTCTCGCTCGGTGCGGCTACGCGTGTGACGGCACCCGTCCTGCAGGCGAGCCTATACGCCCAGAACGCGAGCGTGTCGGCGCAGTCGGTTCTCAACGAGGCATTCTCGGCGATTGCGTCCGTGGAGGGATCGACTGCCTCCGACACCGGGTCCACGGGATCCCTGACGTCGCTGCTGAGCAATCTCCAGGCCGGTCTGACGACCCTGCAATCCGATCCGTCGAGCGACGCGCAGCAGCAATCGGTGTTGCAGTACGCGCAAAGCCTCGCGTCCGGGATCAACAGCTTGGCTTCCACTTACGCGACCCGACGTCAGGCGGCCAGCGATGCAGTGGAGAGCGGGGTTGCTTCGGTCAACCACGAACTCGCGACCATTGGTTCGCTTTCGTCTCAGATCGTCACCTTGCGCGCAACGGGCCAGAGCACCGCTGGGCTCGAAGATCAACGCTCGGCCGCAATGACCCAGTTGTCCGGTGAATTAAACGTCAGGTTTTCCGAACAGCCAAGCGGCGCCATGACGGTCACCACGGCGAGCGGGACGATGCTGCCGACGGGCGCCATCAGCGGGCCGCTGCGGTACACCAGCAACGCTGTCCTGCCAAGCGACACCTATACCGGAACCGGCGCTCCGATCGCGAGCATCACGCTCGATGGCCAGGATGTCACGCCGTCGATGACGGGAGGGGCATTGGGGGCCAACATCCAACTCCGGGACGACAAGCTTCCCCAATACACCGCAGAGCTCGACTCGTTTGCGGCCACGCTGTCACAGCGCCTCAACTTGACGGGACTCCCTCTGTTCACGGATGGCAGCGGTGCGGTGCCTTCAAACGCCGCGGCGCCTCCGACCGGGTTTTCCAGCAATATACAGGTGAGCGTCCAAGCGCCTGCTCTGCTCGTGGCGGTCAACGCCAACTTGATCGGCAACGTCGATGAGTACGCATTTGGTAGCGACAGTGCTGGCGGGACGCCCTGGCCCAGCGTAGACGCGGATCCGCGTGTTCGGTACGGCAGCAGCGGCACGCTCTTCGATTTCGCGTCTCGGTTAATCGCCTCCCAGGGCTTAGACGCCCGGAACGCGCAATCAAATCTGGCGGACGAAACGGCCGTCCAGACCGCCTTAAACGGGCAGATCAGCAGCGTCAGTTCGGTCTCGATCGATTCGGAAATGTCGAAGATGGTCGCTCTGCAGAACAGCTATCAGGCGAACGCCAAGGTTGTGACAGCTGTCCAGTCGATGTTCACGGCATTGATCTCGGCAGTCGGCACGGCGTGATGGACCCGGTCGGCAGCCCGCTCGCGCAGTACGGTCTGATTGGTGTGATCGGCCACCGCGCAATCAGCCTCGGTGGACAGGAAGCGACGCTGACGTCGCAGGCAACCAGTGGGCTGGTCTCACCCGGCGTTGCGGGGCTTGGCGAGGTTACAGGCACGGTCCTCGATCTGCAGCCGCAATCGGTGCAACTTAAGGCATATGTCAACAACGCGACGCTGGCGGGCGTCCGGCTGCAGACCGCACAGACGGCGATGACGTCGATCTCATCCCTGGCGGCAACGCTCGCAACGAGCCTCACACAGCTTTCGACCGAGAGCGGCTCCAGCCTGACGACCGCGATCTCCAGCATCGCGGCTTTGGCGCGGAGTGCTCTTGGAGGATTGCCCAGCATACTCAATACCAAGTCCGGCGACACATACGTCTTTGCCGGCGTCGACGGGACCGTCGCGCCGGTCGTCGATCCCAGTTCGGTTACGACGGGAGCTCTGTCGAGCGGGATCGCAAATGCCGTGAGCGGCCTTGCGGCGAATGGCGTCTCGGCGACATTGGCCTCGATCGTCAGCGCGGTCTCGAATAATTCGATCTTCTCCCCGGACCTGAGCATATCGCCGGCGCCTCCGGCAGCCTCCATCGACGTCGGCTTCGGCCAATCCGCCATCACGGGCATCCCTGCGACCTCAGGCCAGGGTATGGCGGCACCGAGTTCAACGTCCACGGGTTCCAGCGTGAACGACTTGGTCGCGGTGCTGTCAGCAGTCTCCAGTCTGTCCTCGTTGAACGCTGCAGACCCGCAACTAAGCGCGCTGGTGTCCGGGTTGCGTACGATGTTGGGGGGCGCGCGAACCGGACTCAGCGCGATGACGTCGACATTGGGCGTGTCGCAGCAACAGGTGAAGGCGGTCACGGCGACGAATGCCGCTTTGTCGGACGTCTTGACGAGTCAGATGGCCGGGCTGACATCGGTCGATCTGCCGACCGTGGCAACGCAGCTTACTGAGACACAAAACCAGCTGATGGCTTCTTACGAGATCATCAGCGATCTGAAAGGCATGTCGCTGGCAGCCTATATCTAACGCCATTCATCATAGCTTAAAAACAGGGTGTCAGGCTACGTCAGCTGGTCGGGCTTGCCGAACGGTCCGATATGTGATGAGGGCTCATGTCCAATCTAGTGCTCGAGATCAAGCAGGGCGACATGATGGTGGTCAATGGCGCTGCCATCCGTTTTCGGACCAAGACGCGAATCGAATTGACATCGCGAGCCCGTTTCCTGTTCGGCAAGCAGCTAATGTCGCCGTCCGATGCGACGACGCCCGCGCGTCGTATCTACTATGCACTGCAGACGGCTTACGTCGGTAGCGACGAGGAGCGTGGACCTGCGCTGGAGACAGCGCGGGCGTTGATACGAATGTTCAGCGAGACCACGACATCCGCAACGGCGCGACTTGTTCTCGCAAGAGCCGTCGAGGCGGCGATGACCAACCGATGTTACGTCGGCCTGAAACTCGCCAAGCGCATCATGCGGCACGAGGACGCTGTGCTGAACGGGGCCGCGGACGCCGACGCCGAGTTGGCGGATGTCGCCTGAACACGCGCTCATCGCACGAAGGAGCATCGGGTAGCGACACTTCACGCCTTTCGCAGCCACACTTCGCCGACGGCATGGGAGGCCTCCTTGCGCAGAACCATGCTGGCGCGCTCGCGGGTGGGTTCGATGTTCTGGACCAGGTTGGGAAGGTTGATCTCCTTCCAGAAGTGGCGGGCGGTGTCGACGGCCTCCTCCCGGGAAAGGCTGGAGAAACGATGGAAGTATGACGTCGGGTCCTGAAAGACGGTACGCTGAAGCAACAGGAACCGCTCGACGTACCAAGCCTCTATGTCGGCCATCTCGGCGTCGATGTAGATCGAGTAGTCAAAAAAATCCGACGCGACGACCGGCGCAGCCCGGGTCTGCAACACGTTCAACCCCTCGAATATCACCACGTCCGGATGGTCGACCAATTGGAACTTCAAGGGAACGATATCATAGAGGTGATGCGAGTAGACCGGGACTTCGAGACGTCCTTCGCCGCTCTTCAACGCGACGAGGAAGGACAGCATGCGGCGCAGATCATAGCTCTCCGGAAAGCCTTTGCGCTGCATGAGATTACGCTCGTCGAGCACACTGGTGGTATGCAGGAAGCCGTCGGTCGCGACCAGGGCGACATTCAGGCGCTCGTCGATCGACTGCAGGACGGCCTGAAGCAAGCGGGCGAACGTGCTCTTGCCGACCGCGACGCTGCCCGCGACGCCGATCACGTAAGGCCGCGACGCCGGAGAACCGAAGAAACCGCTCTGGATTGCCCGGTGAAGATCGCGGATGGCGGCGATGTTCAGTCCGAGCAACCGAGCGAGCGGAAGATAGATGTCGAGCACCTCTCCCAAGGAGACCGGCTCGATCAGCCCGGCATGCACCTGGAGCATCTCGTCAGTGAGCGACAAAGGCTCGCCCGCCCGGAAGGAAGCCCACTCCTGGCGGTCGAAACGCTGGAAGACGGACCGGAGCGGCTGACGGGGCGTCCCCGAGGAGGATCGCATCGTCATTCGGCTTGCGGCGTTCCCTCCGGAATGATCGTTCGGACGATCGAGGCGTCGAGCGCCTCGTAGTCATGCAGACGAACAAGATTGTAGAGCTCCTTGCGCGTCTGCATGTGGTCGATCATCGCATGACTTCCGCCGTTGGCGCGGATCGATGCGAAAAGCGCTTCCTGCGCCTTGTTGGCGACACGAAGCGATGAGACCGGCCAGATCACCATGCGGTAACCCATGGCCTCGAACTCGCTTGCGGTGAAGAACGGAGTGCGACCGAACTCGGTCATGTTGGCAAGAAGTTTCACGCCGGGCAGATGCTCGGCGAAGGTGCGGAACATCGCCGCCGTATGGAGCGCTTCCGGAAATATCGCGTCGGCTCCGGCCTCGAGATACAGCTTGGCGCGAGCAACCGCGCCGTCCAGCCCTTCCGAGGCGGCGGCGTCGGTCCGGGCGACGACGACCAGGTCGTGACGCGCCCTGCAGGCCGCCGCCACCTTGGCCGCCATGTCATGCGGGTCGGCGAGACGCTTGTCGTTGAGATGACCGCACTTCTTGGGCAGCAATTGATCCTCGAGATGGACGGCGGCGGCGCCTGCCTCCTCGAACGTGCGAACCATGTGCATGACATTGAGCGCTTCGCCGTAGCCGGTGTCGCCGTCGACCAGGACCGGCAGGCCGGACGCGCGGGCGACCTGGCGGACGAAGAACGCGACCTCGTCGACAGTGATGATGCCGAGATCGGGAATGCCCATCGAGGCGGTCATCGCCGCACCCGACAGATAACAGGCTTCGAAGCCGGCACGCTTGGCCTGCAGGGCGGCCAAGCCGTTGTGGGTGCCCGGCATCTGGAGGATCGAGGGACGCTCCAGCAGGGCGCGAAAGCGAATACCGGCCGGCTCCCTGGGTGCGTTCTCGGCAACGAGATAGGGCATCGTCAGGAGCGCTCGCCGAGGGGAACGAAGACGCGGTTCTCGGGTCCGACATAATTCGCCGAGGGCCGGATGATCTTGCCGTCCTCCCGCTGCTCGATGACGTGGGCGGACCAGCCGGCGGTTCGCGCGATGACGAACAAGGGCGTGAACATCGATGCAGGAACGTCCATCTGCTGGTAGGAGACGGCGGAGAACCAATCGAGGTTGGGGAACATGCGCCTCGTTTCGGCCATTACTCGTTCGATCCGCTCGGCGATCGCGTAACGGAGGTGCGAGCCGTTCTCGTTTGAAAGGTCGCTCGCAACCTTCTTGATCACGACGTTGCGCGGGTCGGAGACGGTGTAGACCGGATGGCCGAAGCCGATGACGACCTCGCGCGCTTCGACCCGGCGGCGGATGTCGGCTTCGGCCTCATCGGGGGTGGCGTAGCGTTCCTGGATGTCGAGTGCCGCCTCGTTCGCGCCGCCATGCTTGGGGCCGCGCAGCGCGCCGATGCCGCCCGCGATGGCCGAATAGAGGTCAGACCCGGTCCCTGCCACGACCCGGGCAGCGAACGTCGAGGCGTTGAACTCATGCTCGGCATACAGGATGAGCGAAGTGTGCATCGCACGCACCCAGCTTTCGCACGGCCTGACGCCGTGCAGCAGGTGAAGGAAATGGCCGCCGATCGTGTCGTCGTCGGTGTCGGTGTCGATCCGCTTGCCGCTGTGGGAGAAGTGGAACCAGTAAAGCAGCATCGAACCGAGACTCGCCAGCAGGCGGTCGGCGACGGCGCGCGTGCCCGGGGACGCGTGGTCATCCCGCTCCGGCAACACGCAGCCGAGTGCCGACACACCGGTCCGCATGACGTCCATCGGATGCGCCGAGGCGGGTATCGCTTCGAGAACGGCACGTATCGCGTGCGGCACGCCGCGCATCGCGGCTTGGCGGCGCTTATAGGAGACGAGCTCGGCAGACGTCGGAAGCGCGCCATGAACTAGGAGATAGGCAATCTCCTCGAACTCGCTCGTGGTCG
This sequence comes from uncultured Acetobacteraceae bacterium, assembly GCA_964247395.1. Lineage (GTDB taxonomy): Bacteria > Pseudomonadota > Alphaproteobacteria > Acetobacterales > Acetobacteraceae > CAXTPV01. The sequence goes on along the minus strand of CAXTUK010000002.1, from coordinate 3,758 downwards.
CGATGTCGAGGATGTCGTAGCCGCGATAGTGAAGATCATTGCCGGTGCGGCCTACGGTGCACAGCGCGGTGTTGCCGGCGGCGATGCCGGACAGCGCCACGGACTTCTTGGGTTTGGGCGTTTGCTGGTTGGCGCTCATCGTCATCCTTCCGTCACCCGAACAGGCCTGGCACGCCTTCGCCGAGCCCATTCGCGGGCACCGACACATTCAGGCCGGCGAGTTTTGCCGCGGGAAGTCGCGGAAGGTCCTGAACCGTTTCGAGAAAACGGCCGGCCTCCGAGGAAGCCAGGATCCCGTCGGTCAGGATGGTGAACTTCCGGATGTAATCGGCGCGGCGCCATGGGGTCGCTCCCAGATTGTGGGCGTTGGCGACCGCGCGTTCGCCGCAAATCACCCGGCCGTCCTTGAGCGTGATGATCATCCTGCCGCCGAACGCTTTCACCTTGGGGTCCTCGGAATGATAACGCCGGGTCCAGTCCGGGTGCTCGATCGTTCGTACCCTGTTCCACAGCCGCACGGTGTCGGGGCGCCGCGCGCGTTCGGGCGTATAGGATCCGACGTGGTGCCAAGCCCCATCCTGCAATGCGACGGCCACTATGTACATGATCGAGTGATCGAGCGTTTCGCGGGATGCCGCGGGATCGAACTTCTGCGGGTCGTTCGAGCCAGTACCAATGACGTTGTGGGTGTGATGCGACGTCTCGATCAGGATGTCGGCGACGTCGTCCCAATCTTCGATCTGCCTGCCAAGGTCGAAGCTCAGATCGATCAACGCCTGGCTCTGGTACTCGGCCGAATGTTCCTTGGTGTAGGTGTCCAGGATGGCGCGCTTGGGTTCTCCCGGTGCGGGCAGGGGGATGGTATACCGAGCATTGCTGCCGTCCAGCATCCAGGCGACGATGCCGTCCTCGCCCTCGTAGATCGGCGAGGGCGAGCCTTCGCCGCGCATCGCCCGGTCAACCGCTTCGATCGCCAGCTTGCCGGCATGGGCAGGGGCGAAGGCCTTCCAGGACGAGATCTCGCCCTTGCGCGACTGACGGGTCGCGGTGGTGACGTGCAGCGCCTGCTGGACCGCCTGGAAGATGATGTCCGCGGACAGATCGAGCAGCGTGCCAATGCCGGCCGCGACCGAGGGCCCGAGATGGGCGACGTGGTCGATCTTGTGCTTATGCAGGCAAATCGCGCGGACCAGGTCGACCTGGATTTCGTAACCGGTCGCGATCGCCCGGATGAGATCTGCGCCGGTCCGGCCGGTCTGCTCCGCGACGGCCAGGATCGGCGGGATGTTGTCGCCGGGATGTGAGTATTCGGCGGCGAGGAAGGTGTCGTGATAATCGAGCTCGCGCACTGCTGTGCCGTTGGCCCAGGCGGCCCACTCGGCATGCACGCGGACCTCCGGTCCGCAGCCGAACAGCGACGCGCCTCCGGGACGGCGATGGGTCAGGGCCTGGTCGCGTGCGGTGGTGACCGGACGGCGGTTGACGGAGGCGATCGCGACCGAGGCATTGTCGATGATCCGGTTGACGATCATGTCGGAGACGTCGGGCTCGACCGGCACCTGGTCGGCGGCGACCGTGGCGATGCGCCAAGCGAGCTGGGCCTCGCGTGGCAGGCGGTCGCTCTCAGGGCGGACTTGCAGATCGTGGATGATCATCGGTGGCCTGGTTCGTGCAGGGAAGACCGCATCCTGGAGCTCGCCTCGCGCGCCGCGGTGGCGAGCCGGTCGACAGTGTCGTTGTCGCGGTTGCCCGAATGGCCACGAACCCAGAGCCACTCGATCTCATGAGGCCGGGCCGCGTCGAGGACGCGGCGCCAGAGATCCATGTTCTTGACCGGGTCGCCCGTGGAACTGCGCCAGTTCCTGCGCACCCAGCCGGTCGACCATCGTGTTATGCCGTTCTTCAGATACTCGCTGTCAGTGTGCAAGCGGACCCGACATGGCCGTGTCAATGCCTCGAGCGCCTCAGAGGCGGCCGTGAGTTCCATGCGATTGTTGGTGGTGTCGGGATCGCCTCCGGACAGCGCCTTGTCGATCGTGCCGAAGCGAAGCAGCACGCCCCAGCCGCCCGGACCGGGGTTGGGCTTGCATCCGCCGTCGGTCCAGATCTCGACGGTGGGCATGGTCAAGGTGTCGGCAGACATCAATGATCTCGGTCCTGTCTGGGCGGAGACTCGGCCGGCGTCTCTGAAGTCGGTGTGGGTCGCCCGGTCGGGTGCGGGCGGAGCACCTGGAAATAGAGGAGCAGGCCGAGGCCCACCACGATGCCGTTGCCTTCGACGATCGCCTCGATCATGCTGGTTCCCGGATCAACGTTCGGCCCTGCGGTCGTTTAAGAAGGCTAGCATAGTTCGGCCGGCCTGGCGGGCGAAGCCTCGGCCGTCCGGGGGTCGGTAACCCTGCGCTCAAGGCTCCGAGGAACGGGCGCAGAGCCTACACGTAGACGTTCGGCGGATCGGGGGGACGTCTTGGCCAGGCAACAGCGGCGCAATCGATCTACATGGCTGCAACTCCTCCCTCGTCTCTTCGCGCCACTTCTCGTCGCCACGTCTGTCATGTCCGCGCCCCGTTTGGCCTACGCCTCCGGCCTGCCGAAATTGGTCGTGCCGGCGGGCTCGGAACATCACCCGGGCAAGATGGTGTTTGCCGAGCTGGTCACGCCGAATCTCGCCGATGCCGAGCGCTTCTATGGCGGGCTGTTCGGCTGGAACTTCCGGGAGATCCCGGTACAGGGGACGCAATATGCGGAGGCGCTCGACGACGGAGCGCCTGTCGGAGGCCTGATCGAGAAGCAAGTCCCGGCGGGCGGTGGCCGGCATCCGGCATGGCTGACGTTCCTTTCGACGCGCGACGTCGATGCGACGACGAGCCTGGCGATGCAGCACGGGGCCAAGACCTTGTTCTCTCCACGCGACGTGCCGGATCTCGGCCGCGAGGCGGTGCTGGCCGATCCACAGGGCGCGGTGTTCGCGGTGATCGCGTCGAGCAGCGGTGACCCGAGCGACGTGCTGGCAGATGATGGAGCCTGGATCTGGAGTTCGCTGTTCACCAGCAACGCCATCGCCGCCTCTGACTTCTACAATACCCTGTTCGGGTTTCAGGTCTATAACGCGACCGACTCGATGAGCGGCAGGCATCTCGTCCTCGCATCCGAAAATTACGCGCGGGCGAGCGTCAATTCCTTCCCGGTTGATCGCCCGGACTATCGCCCACGATGGGTGAACTTCGTCAGGGTCGAGGATGTCGGCACGGCGACGAGCAAGGCCGTGTCGCTCGGAGGACGGGTGCTGGTGCCCGCGCATGACGACCGCGACGGCCATCCGATCGCGGTGCTCGCGGATCCCGAGGGTGCAGTGTTCGGGTTGCTGCAATGGTCCGGCGATCAACCGCAAGAGAATGCGAAATGAGAACACCTGGCCGGACATGGGCCACGGTGGCGCTGTTCGGGATGACTGCGGTCGTGGCCGCAGGCTGCGCCCATGACGAAGGCGGTTACGGCTATGACGGGGGCGGGCTTGGCGCCGGCTATTACGACGGCGGCGGATTCTATGACGGGTTCGGGCCAAGCTACTATGTCGGTCCGTATGGCTATGGCGGGGGTGTCTACGATCGCGGTCGTTACGGCTGGCGGGGCGGCCGCTTCGATCACGGCGATCATGGCGGTTTCGGACGGGGACCGTCGATACCTGGACCGCGCGGGGGCTTCCGCGGTGCTGGCTTTCGCGGAGCTGGCGGCTTGCATGGCGGTGGGGGCTTGCA
>CAXTUK010000001.1:0-42583 GCA_964247395.1 uncultured Acetobacteraceae bacterium | reverse complement strand
GCCAGATGGTGGGTGAACTGGGAGGTGACGATGTAGTCGGGGGGCGGGTCCGGGGTGAAGGTGAAGACGTTCGCGGTTCGGTAGGTGATGCCGCCGCCGAGAGAGGATGCGGCGGCCGCACTTCTCGGGTTGAGGTCGACGCCTTGCAGGTGCACGGCGCGCTTTCTTCGCTTCGCCCACGCTGCGATCGCTCGCAGGAGATCGCCCTGTCCGCAACCGACGTCGAGGATGGCGATGGTCTCGCCCGGCGAGGTGACGCGGTCGAGCCAGGCAAGGGTCGGGCGGTGGGTCAGGGTCACGCGGTTGACGCGTGCGAGATCTGCCAGGCATGCCTCGTAGTCGGCAGCCGGCAGGCTCGGGTCGTCCATCAACTCGGGCAGGTCTGCCCGGCGGCGGAGATCCATCAGACCAGGCGGAAGCGGAAGGTTTCGGCGACGATGCCGGGGCCGAACGCGATGGCGAGACCGGGGCCGTCCACGCCGGCATCGAGCATGCGGCGCAGGACGAACATCACGGTGGCGGACGACATGTTGCCGAAGTCGCGCAGCACGGCGCGGGAATGGGCGAGCGCGTCACGACCGAGCGAAAGCCCGACCTCGACGGCGTCGAGGACGGAGCGGCCGCCGGCATGGACGGCCCAGTGGCGGACCGACTGGGTGCCCTGGCGGAGCAGGCGGGCGCCGGCGCCGGCGACCTCGGCGCGGAGTGCCTGGACGATGCGGCCGGGGACGTGGCCGGAGAGATGCATCAGGAAGCCGTGGTCGCCGATGTGCCAGGTGATGTGCCCGGCGCTGTCGGGAATGATGGCGGCGCGGAACTCGTCCAGCGCCAGGCCGACGGGATCCGTGGTGACGAGGGAGGCGGCGGCGCCGTCGGCAAACAGGAGCGAGGACAGTGCGAGCCCGATGTCGGCGGTTTCCTGCATGTGCAGGGTGCAGAGCTCGAGGTTGACGACGAGAACGCGCGCGTGGGGATCGGCGCGGACGGCGTTGCTGGCGGCGCGGAGCGCGGGCACGGCGGCCGAGCAGCCCATAAAGCCGAGAATGCTCCGCTCGATGTCGGGGCGGAGTCCGAGGCGGTCGGCGAGCTGCAGGTCCAGGCCGGGGGCGGAGAAGCCGGTGCAGGAGGCGACGATCAGGTGGGTGATTTCGGCCATGTCGGCGTCGAGATCGCGCACGGCCGCGAGTGCGAGTTCGATCGCGTGGGTCTCGTACTGCGCCATGCGGGCGGCGGTAGTGGGGAAGTCGCCGCGCCGATAGAAGCCGCCGGCGTCGATCTCGCCGGCGCCGAGGTCACCGGGCGCGAAGACGGAGTAACGGCGCTCGATGCCGCCGCGCTCGGCGAGACGTTTGAACAGAATCCTGGTTCGGTCGTCGGGGAACAGGCTGCCGGCGAAGGCGACGAAGGCCGCGTGGACGTCGTGGCGCGGGACCGCGGTGCCGATGCGGTTGAGGTAGGGGGTCATGGGGCTCGTCCCACCGCGAGTGTCGCGTTCAGGCCGCCGAACGCGAAGGAGTTGGAGAGCGCCAGCTCGATCGGCGCCAGGCGCGCCTCGTTCGGAACGCAGTCGACCGGGCACTGCGGATCGGGCCCGGTGAAGTTGATGGTGGGCGGTATGACGCCGTCGCGCAACGCCAGTATTGTTGCGATGAGTTCCAGCGCGCCGCCGGCGTTGAAGCAATGGCCGATCATCGACTTGGTCGACGAGACGGGAAGGCGGTCGAGATGCGGGCCGAATACGTCATGTAGCGCCGCCGATTCAGTCAGGTCGTTCAGGCGCGTGCCGGTGCCGTGCGCGTTGACATAGCCGATCGCCGAAGGAGCGAGGTCGGCGTCGGCGAGGGCGGCGCGCATCGCCGACGCGGCGCCGTCGCGGTCGGGCGCGATGAGGTCGGCGGAGTCGGCACTCATGCCGAAGCCGAGGATCTCGGCGTGGATGGTGGCGCCGCGCCTCTCGGCCAGGTGCCACTCCTCGAGCCGTAGCACGCCGGCGCCCTCGCCGATGACGAGGCCGGCGCGGTCGCGGGAGAACGGGCGGCAGAGGTCGGGGCTGAGGACGCGCAGTGCGTCCCAGGCCTTCATGAAGCCGAGAGTGAAGGAGGCGTCGCTGCCGCCGGTGAGTGCGACGTCGAGAAGCCCGGCGCGGATCATGTGGAACGCGAGCCCGATCGCGTGGGTGGCGGACGCGCAGGCGGACGCGACCGCAAAGCTCGGGCCGCGCAGGCCGAATTCGATCGTGAGGTGGCTCGCGGGCGCGTTCGGCATGATGCGCGGCACGGTCAGCGGCGGCAGTCGCCTGGCGTTGCCGGCGTAGAGCGCATGCGAGGCGGCATCGAAGGACTCAATGCCGATGCCGGCGCCGAAGATGACGCCGGCACGGGCCGGGTCGACGATGGGACTGGCGAAGGCCTCGCAGGCCTCTCGGGCGGCGACGAGGGCGAACTGGGACACGCGGTCGAGCCCGGCAAGGCGCCTGGGCTCGAAGTGCGCGGCGGGATCGAAGCCGGCGATCCGGGCCGCGGTGCGAACGGTCAGACGGTCGAGCGGCAGGCCTTCGAGCGGACCGATGCCGCAGGCGCCCGTGCGCAACGCGGCCGCGTAGTCCGGGACGTTGCCGGCGATGGCGCAGACGGCGCCGAGGCCGGTGACGGCGACACGGCGCGATTCCACTGGACTAGAGGGCGGCCGGCACGCCGCCGCTGTCGAGGCCGATCCTGGCCTGGATGTGGCGGATGAAGTCGCCCACGGTAACGCTGGCGCTGTCGGCCTCGACGCCAAGCGGGATCTCGATGTCGAACCGGGTCTCGATGGCGAAGATCGCCTGGACCAGGTCGATCGACTGGATGCCGAGACCCTGGATGGTGGCGTCCGGGGTCAGGCGCTCCGGCTCGATCCCGGTTTCCTTCGACAGGATCGCCACGATCTCGTCGTAGGCCTGGGTCTCGGTTTCAGGCACGAATGTCCTCCGCTCTGTGCCGATCTTGGACGAGGACGGGAGAAAGTCCATGCCCGAGGGTCATACGGTGCATCGGCTCGCCGGCGCGTTCGGCGCGCGCTTCGTCGACCGGCCGGCCGACGCGAGCAGTCCGCAGGGGCGGTTCGTCGAGGGGGCGGCGATGCTCGACGGGCGGGTGCTGGAGGCGGCAGCGGCACACGGCAAGCAGATGTTCCTGGGCTTCTCGGGCGGGGTCTGGCTGCGGGTGCATCTGGGTCTCTACGGGATGTGGCGGTTCGCGGGGCCCGGTCTCGCGGGATTCGGGCGTCGGCCGCTGGCAGCGGCGGAGGTGTTTCCGCCGGAACCGAGGGGTCTGGTGAGGCTGCGGCTGGCGACGCGCAGGAATGTCGCCGACCTGAGCGGGCCCACGGCCTGCGTGGTGCTGAGTGCCGAGGAGAAGGTGTCGTCGATGGCGCGCCTCGGCGAGGACCCGTTGCGGGACGACGCCGATCCGGGCCGGGCATTCGAGCGGCTGCACGCGTCGCGAATGGCGATCGGGCAGTTGCTGATGCGCCAGGACATCGTGGCCGGGATCGGAAACATCTACCGGGCGGAGACGCTGTTCCGGGCGCGGGTCGATCCACGCCGCGAGGGGCGGGCGCTGTCGGCGTCGGTGTGGGATGCGATGTGGGAGGACATCCGGTCGTTGCTGCGCGACGGGGTGAGGACCGGACGCATCGTGACCACCGAGCCGGAGCATCGTAGCAGCCGGTCGGGGCGGGTACGCCGGGAGGACGCGACCTATGTCGCGCATCGTGCGGGGCGGCGCTGCCTGATCTGCGGGACGACGGTGCTGGCTGAGAAGATGGGCGGCCGGACGCTCTACTGGTGTCCGGGATGCCAGACTTGATGCACGGGAGCTGAGGAGGGCGCGCCGTCAGGGTTTGATGACGAAGACTTCGGGATGAGATCCGAACGTGCCGAACAGGCTGGCGCAGTGGCTGCAAGAGGCCTGCTGGGTAGAGGCAAAGCGGGTGGGATCGTAGAGCGTGATCGAGGAGGCCGGCGCAGGGAGGGTCAGCGTCGTGCCGACGCCCGGAGGGTCCTGCTGCGTGCTGGTCGCCGGGTTGAAGATGTCGTACTCGCCCCAGACCACGACGAAATAGCGCGAGCCGTCATAGGTCGAGAAGACCTGGCTGCCGCCGCCGCTCGGTGGATTGTCAAGCGCGTAGGTCAGGCTCCGCGGCGTCGTGTCGTAGGCGCTGCCGTCGATCAGCAGGCCGGTGAGCGCGTGGTAGGCCTGGGCCACCGGCTTGGGCGATCCGTCATAGTTGAACCAGCCGAACTCGGTGTCCTCGTTGGTTCCGTTCGGATCGGTGTAGGCGGCGAGCAGCTGATAGAAGTCGATCTCGCGCAGGCCCTGGGCGTAGGCGTCCATGCCGAGATCGAGCAAGTATTCCATCTGCGCGCCCTGGCTGACCTCGCGTCGGTTGATGTCGCCCCGGTTCGACCCGTAGTTGTTCGGATTGGCGTCATCCGGCGACGGATAGCCGTCCTCGGTGACCGCCTTCGGCAGGCCATACGGACAGTGCGCGGGAACGTTGCCGTAGGACGCGGCGAAATCGCTCGCCAGCATGCCACCGGGCGGCGTACCGTTATTCGGGTAGGCGTGGTTGTTGGCCTCGTCGGCGTAGTAGCCGATCACGCACGTGCCCGGGTTCGCCTGGGTGGTGAAATCGGTCATGTAGACATGGACCAAGGGGCTTGCGTTCTTGGCCTGGTAGAGTTGCTGCCCCCAGGCGATGCCGGCGGCGTTGCCGCTCTTGCCGGCGAAGCTGTAGTTGCTGTCGACCTCGTTGGGTCCCTCGACGAACTTGAGCGAAGGCGGCGGCTGGCTCGGGTTCTGGTTGGCCGACGGCGGCGCATAGGAGGCCGTCAGTTCGAGTTGCGTGAGCGTCTGCGCGACCGTCTGATTGGGCGTGTCGGCTCCCTGCGTGTTGCCGGTCAGGAAGGTGAAGCCGATGCCGCTGTGGACGAACTGCTGGATGGCGGAAAGCTGCTGCCCGTAGACGGCGCCCATGCCGGTTCCGGCATTGCTGTTCGGCAGCACGTCGCGGACGCTGCGGAACGCCGGCCCGTTCGATCCGAGATAGAGCAGATCGGCGATGTCGTTCCGGACGTCGGGCTGATTGTTGACCGGACTGGTTCCATTATAATGGCCGTCCGTGTATTCGAGACGAACGTTCATGCCCCAGATCGATGTCAGGTTGTCGATCGGAGGCGCCGAGACGGTTCCGAACGTGGCGGCTCGCGCGCCGGGAACGACGCTCAGACCGAGAAGACCGGAGAGGATTATTTTCTGAAACATGCACACCCGCTGCTGCAAACCGAAAGGCGGCAGGCGTAGTGGATGTCTCGGCCGATGGCCAGAGCCAATCGGCGATTATCTTTCTTGCGAAAACGGCGCTGCCGGAATGTGTTTTTAGGCGCCGGAAATTGAGTTTTTTCGATGTAATTGCGTCGCCACGAATTTCTTTCCATTGCGTGTGTCAAGTTGGATGCGCAGCCGCCAAATGCGGCGGTGTCAGGTCATGCTGACAGGATCAGACGATTTGCTGTATCCTGCGGCGCCATTGCGCGGCGGCCTGCCTGAAGGACGCGATCAGGCGCAGCGCCGGTCCCGCAACGGCCAGGAGGTAGAAGGGAAGATACTCGAGCATGTGTCTCGAGCCGCCGCCGAACGGATCGCGCGCGAAATCGGCGTAGAAGGCGTATGCGATGTAGTTGAGGCCGACGACGCGGACCAGCCACCATGATTTCGGTCCGAACGCGCGCCGCATGCGATCGATCGACAGGAGCGCCAGCATCGCCGTCCAGAGGACCGCGAAGCCGAAGAACAGGAACGTGGACACCGACGGCGCGTCGCCGATCAGGCAGAGCCATGCCACCAGACCAAGATGGACGATCTCGACGGAAGCGAACGCGAGGCCGAGCTCCTTCGCCCGGCGCTTGACGGGACTGAATGCCGTGCCGAACAGCGCCGTCAGCGCGCCGCCGGCGTAGGCAGGCCAGAAGAACAGGAACGCCAGCCGGGCGGTCGCGAGCAGGCCGACATCGATCGCCTTCGTTCCTGCCCCGAACAAGCCGGCGGCGATCACGACGATGAGGATCGCGGCGCCGAACGCCCCGCCGGTCCACATCGCCATGGGCGGGGTGGACCTCATCGGTCCGCCTGAACCCGCTCGCGCCAGTCCTGCATGACGTCGGACAGGGTGCGTTCCCAGTCGATGCGCGGTCGCCAGCCAAGCAGGTTCTCGGCGGTCGCCGCACTGCCGACGGCTCGCGGGATGTCGATCGGGCGGATGCGCGAGGGGTCGGTCTCAACCCGCGCCGCGAAGCCGCCGATCCGGATCAGGGCCTCGAGCACGTCGCCGATCCGGCGTGGCTTGCCCGAGGCGATGTTGAGGATGGTCCCCGAGGCCAGCGTAGTGTCGAGGACGCACGCCGCGTATGCTCTCGCCACGTCGCGGACGTCGAGGAAGTCGCGCTCGGTGTCGAGCGCACCGACCCGGATCACCGGCTCCGTCCTGCCGGCGCCGATGAGTGCCAGCTGGCGTGCGAAGGCGGCGATGACGAAGCTGTCGCGCTGGCCGGGCCCGGTGTGGTTGAACGGACGGAGGCGGATGACCCGAAGACCGTCGGACACCATGGCGCCGAGTGCGAGGTCGGCGGCCGCCTTGGTGGCGCCGTAGGTGTTGAGCGGCGCGAGCGGCGCGGTCTCGTCCAGTGCCAGTCTGGCGCGGAAGGAGGCGCCGTAGGCGTCCGCGCTGGAGGCGAAGACTAGGCGGCACTCGGGCACGATCCGCAGCAGGGCTCGCGCGAGGGTCAGGGTGCCGGCGAGATTGACGGACCAGGCCTGGTCCGGATCGGCGGTCGCGTCCGGGACCGCGGTGACGGCCGCCAGATGCAGACAGGTGTCGGGACGCGCGTTCTCGACGGCGGCGGCCACCTCGACAGGGGACGTGAGTTCGAAATGAGCGTCGTGGATGACCGAATCGGGCGAGCGCGCCCGGATCGCAGCGACGGCGTGGCGGCCGACGAAGCCGTTTGCGCCGGTCACCAGGATAGAAACCGTGCGGTCTCGTTCGGCGATGGGCGCAGGCATCAGGCGCGCGGCCGGAGACGGACGAGGTCGGCATCGACCATCTCGGCGGCCAGGGCCTCGAGGCTGATCTCGGGCGCCCAGCCCAGATGCTGCCTCGCCTTCGAGGCGTCCCCCTGCAGGACGTCGACCTCGGCCGGCCGGATCAGCGACGCGCTGGTGCGGACATGGGCCTCGTGATCGAGCCCCACATGAGCGAAGGCGATGCGGCAGAACTCGCGGATGGTGGACGTCCGCCCGGTGGCGACGACGAAGTCGCCGCCCGTCTCCTGCTGCAGCATCGACCACATCGCGCGGACATAGTCGCGCGCGTGTCCCCAGTCCCGCTTCGCGTCGAGGTTGCCCAGGACGACGTGATCGGCGAGGCCGAGCTTGATGCGCGCGGCGCTGTCGGTGATCTTGCGGGTGACGAACTCGATCCCCCGCAGCGGGCTCTCATGGTTGAAGAGGATGCCGGACGAGGCGTGCAGCCCGAAGCTTTCGCGGTAGTTGACCGTCATCCAGTGCGCGTAGAGCTTGGCCGCGGCGTAGGGACTGCGTGGATAGAACGGCGTGCGCTCGTTCTGGACCGGCTCCTGGACCAGGCCGTACATCTCGGACGAGGACGCCTGGTAGAACCGGGCGCCCGGACGGGCGATCCGGACCGCCTCGAGCAGGTTGGCCGCACCGAGGCCGGTGACGTTGCCGGTCAGCAACGGCTGCTGCCAGGACGCGGCGACGAAGCTCTGGGCGGCGAGGTTGTAGACCTCGTCCGGAACGGTGGCCTGCAGGACCCTTATCAGGCTGGACAGGTCGATCAGGTTGGCGTCGTGCAACTGGACCCGGTCGCGGACGCCGAGCCAGCGGAGGCGCTCGCCGATGACGTCCGAAGACGCCGAGCGCCGCATCAGGCCATGCACGGAGTAGCCGCGATCGAGCAGCAGCTCAGCGAGGTAGGCTCCGTCCTGGCCGGTGATGCCGGTGATGAGCGCAGACGGCATGGGATGGTCTCCAGATCGGTCGTTGCATCAATCGGACGGGCGACCGCCCGCGGTCAACCGTCAGGCGACCGCCCGCGGTCAATCATCGACCGCGAGGACGAGCGCATGATCGCTCATGCCCAGATCGATCTCGGCCTTGTCCTGCGCCGTGCGGATCGGCGCGGTGCCCTCCGTGATGTCGTAGATCCTGATCCTGTGGTGTGCGCCGGCGAAGCTGACGCGGACGGCGTCCTCGCCGCTCACGCGCTCGTCCCAGATGACGAGGTCGAACTGTCCGCTGCTCTTGGCGAGCAGCAGGTCGTGCACGGTCGCGGGCTGGCCGGCGATCGCGTAGCCGAGCCGGCGCTGCCTCGCAGGGCGTGACGGGTCGGCGAGGATGGTGGTCAGGTTGTGGATATAGGTCGCCGCCAGCTTCGGCGCGGACCCGCTATAGATGCCCTGGGAGCCCTTGCCGCCTTCGCCGTCGCGCAACTCGTAGACGAAGGTGTAGGCCCAGCCTCGCTTGAACTGCGCCAGATAGGTGTTGGTCAGCACCACGCCCTGGATGCGCTGGCCGCCGGGGTTCGCGGCGGTGTCCCAGCCGGTCTCGGTGGTGACGCGCGGCAGCGCCTGCAAGGCTGCCGGATCATAGCCGGAATAATGCCGACGCCAGGTGAGCGCGTTGTTGCCGTAGGCGCCGTCCCAGCGTCCGTTCAGTGCGGGATCGGCGGCGTTCCACGCCTGGTTGTCGGTGTAGCGGTCGCCCTTGCCGATGACGTAGTTATGTTCGTTGAGGTAGTCGGAGAGACGCGATCCGGCCGGGAGCGCGGTGGCTGCGCCAGGGGGGACGACGAGGAACTGCAGGCCAACGTCGTCGATCTCGGCGCCCGTCTCGGAGACGCCGAAGACGGGGTAGCGTTCGAGAACGCGGTCGGTCTTGGCGAGCGTGTAGAGGTCGGTCTGGAACCGGGCGACCGGAAGCCACGTCCTGGCGTCGCCTCCGCCGACGGTTCCGTTGAAACGGATCGGAAAGTTGCCGGGCTCGTTCGGGCCTTCGAGAGCGAGGAGCGCGCCGGCGCTCGAAAGCGCCCTGCCGGCCGAGAGAAGGCCGTCAAGATCGCCGCCACCGTTGACGACGAAGCGGACGCCGGTCTGCCTGTGTATGGCGATGTCGCGATCGACGTGACGCTCGCCGTCGCGAACCTCGCGCACGCCGGTGTAGCGGAGCGGCTCCACGTATGATTGCGGATCGTAGTCCTGGTCGACATGCAGGTTGATGCCCATCGAGTCGAGGAAGTCGCCAGCCGCAGCCGCCGCGACGTCGGCTGCGGCTGCGTGACCCGCGAGAACGAGGCACGCAGCCGCACAGAAGACGGCGTCAGCACGCACCGTCGCGCCTGAGAACGGCGGGTATGGTCCTGATGGCGAGAGCCAGGTCGTTCCGCAATGACCAGTTCCGGACATACCAGCCGTCGAGCTGGACGCGCCGCTCGTAGGAGGTGTCGCTGCGCCCGGTGACCTGCCAGATGCCGCTCAGGCCGGGCCTTTGCGCGAAGTAGCTGGCGCTGTCGGCGCCATAGAGCGGCAGTTCGCTCTCGGCGATCGGGCGCGGGCCGATCAGGCTCATCTCACCCCGGAGAATGTTGATCAGCTGCGGCAGCTCGTCGAGGCTCGATCTGCGCAAGAAACGGCCAGTCGGGGTCACGCGAGGATCGTTGCGGAGCTTGCGCGTGGCCGCCCATTCCGCCGCGCGTTCGGGATCTTCTGCCAGCAGGCATTCGAGAACGAAGTCCGCGCCCATGACCATGGTGCGGAACTTCAAACAGCGGAACAGACGGCCGCCGGCACCGACGCGGTGTTGCGAGAAGAAAGCGGGACCGCCGTCGAGACGTGCCAGCACGATGAGTATAAGGAAGAGCGGGCTCGACAGGACGAGCAGGATCGCCGCACCCCCGATGTCGCCGGCCCGCTTGCCGAGCCGGGCGGCACGTTGGCGAAGGCCGTGCTCGGCGCAGTGCATGACGATGTCGCGGCCGACGAACCGCGTCGGCCTCGATCGGAGTGCGGCCATCGCGCCGACGGGAGGGACGACCGAGAACGGGATACCTTCGAACAAGGCGAGGCCGATCAGCCGGCGCTGCAGGCCGGTATCGTCATCGACGGCGATAACCACCCGCTCGGCGTCGAGCCGGCGCAGCATCGCCGAAAGGGGGTGCGACGTCTCCTGCAGCGGCAAGAGTTCTGGCATTCGGCCGACGACTTCGTATCCGAGCGTCGCATCGGCGGAGAGCGCCAGCTCGGCTTCGTCGGCGGTCCGGCCGGTGCCCAGGATCGCAACCGGGATTTGCCAGACATGGGCCCGTGACAAAGCCAGTTTCGCGAGCGCCCTGCCCGTCGCCGCCAACAGGCAGAACAGCGTGGCGACGACGACGAGCGAAAGGCCGGCGGCAGGATCGCGCGTGTCGACCGAGCGAAACAGTCCGAACAACAGCAGCAGCGAGGCCGCCCGGACGAGGACGCCGAGTTCGTCTCCCGACGAGGCTCGCCTGGTGTAGCGTCCCTTGCCAAGCATATAGGCGAAGCAGGCGGCGGCGTAGGCGATCCACTGCACGGGAAGCCGCCCTGGCGGCGTGTGGGCGGCGAGTCCGGCGGGGTCGGGCGCGCCGATCGCCTGGGCGATGCGCCATGCGGCAAACGCGGCGGCGAGGTCGGCGGCGAAAAGGACGAGGCTCGAGAGGCGCCGGCGCGACCGCGGCGCGAGGCGGAGCGCCGCGAATGTCCGGATCAGCGGCAGCGGCGCCGTCATTCCTTCTGGCGTGAACGCCGTCATCTGACCAATCCGATCGGTTCCGTCGTGGCTGCCCGGACTGGAAAAATAACGCTTGGCCGCCGTCCAACCACCATGTTATTACGGACATGGTCGTTGTGGTGAGCCGGTTCCGCCTTCGCCGCCGACCATTCGCAGCAAACGAAAAAAGAGAAATGCTGGGCTGCAGAAAACCCCGTTGGTCCGGTGTCCGGCGCTATGACTTGCAGGCCCTGCCGCGCGGTTCCGTCGTCGTTAACGGGTCCGAACGCTGGCCGCGATGACAAGCCTTGCCGGTCTCCCGGCGCTCGTTATCGCTCCTGATCCGCATCGGCCTGCACGCTCGCGCCTCCGCTCGAACCGTCTCCGTTAGGTGCATCTCATCCTTTTTGATAAAAAGGTCCGGCACGGGCAAAAAAGGTTAGTCTGGAAACTTTTTACGACATTCTGGTCCGCATCTCGCTTAAGGTATTCATCAAGTCAAGCGTCCGGATGATCGGAAACCCCCATGTCCCAGGTCACCACCGAGATCGACATCAACAAGCAACCGGCCGCGATCCTCATGTCGGAAGCGTCGCAGCTTGCTTGCGCCCCAGCGTGCATGGAGGTGCCGCAGCGCGTCCCGGCTTTCCAAGTCAACCAGTTCATGGGCGAGTTCGACGCCGGGCTGACCGAACAACTCAGGACAAGGCGCCGGTCTCCGGTCCTGCTGAGGATCGCGCTGATCGACCGCTTCTGTCTGAGCCGCGACTGCCTGATCGAGGCGTCGAGGGAGCTGGTGCAGCAGGTGGAGATGTCGGCGTTCGAGACGATCGAGGACTACCTCCTCGCCGACGAGGCGGTCTTCGACCTCATCGTGGCCCATTATCACGCCGGCGACGTGCTGGAGACGTCGCTTGCCGACATCCAGCGTTTCTGCTCCGGCAAGCCGGTGATCGTGATGTCGGATGCCGACGACGACAAGCATGCCGCCGACGCGCTACTGGCCTTCGACATGGGGGCGCGTGGTTTCATCCTGACCCGGACCACCGGGATCGCGATGCTGTCGGCTGCGATCCATGTGGTCATCGCAGGCGGCACCTTCGTTCCCTCGGAATTGTTGCTGACAAAGGCCGAGAGGTCGCCCGCTCCGTTGCCGGCGCCCCCGTCGATCATCGGTCTGACCGCCAAGCAGCAGGCGGTGCTCGGTTTGCTGCGGCAGGGAAAGGCCAACAAGATCATCGCTCATGAGCTTCGGATGAGCGAGAGCACGGTAAAGGTGCACGTGCGCAACCTTCTCCGGAAGATGGGGGCGACGAACCGGACGCAAGCGGTCTACAACGCGCAGAAGGCCTAGTGTCTCTGCCGGCGCCTCGAGAGAGGAAGCGATGGCGATCGGATTCGGAACCGAATGGGCTGCTCGGCTGAAGCCGAACGCGATCACCGCCTACCTGCAGGCTTCTACTCGGATCATGAACCACCGTCTTGGTGATCGATGTGGACCCAGGCGGTTCGATCGCGTGATCGTCGTCGCTCAGCTCGGCAAGAGGAACGGTCTTTCGGTCGGGGCGCGACTGCTGTCCGCCTTCCTCGAGCGCTCGGGAGTCGATGCCGAACTGGTGGACGCGACGGAGGCGGTCCGCAACCCGTTCTTCAAAGCGCGTCATCGGGCCGGTTCGGTCTATGTCTTCCACTGCGGCGCGCCGCAAACGGCGAGCCTGATCGGCAGCGTGATGCCTGCAGCGATGAACGCCTGGAGGATCGGCTTCTGGAACTGGGAGCTGCCCGACACGCCGAGCGACTGGGAAGGGTGCGACCGCAACATCAACGAAATCTGGACGGCGAGCACCTTCTCGGCGACGAGCCTGCGCAAACTCACGTCGCGACCGGTGCGTGTGGTGCCTTACCGCCTGGAGCGCCGTCCTGCGAGGCCGGGCAGGTCGCAAGGCCCGTTCACCGTGCTGGCGATGGCCGACAGCAAATCCAGTTTCGCACGCAAGAATCCGGAAGGCGCGTGCCGTGCGTTCAGGATCGCGTTCGGGGACTCGCCCGACGCCAGATTGATCCTCAAGCTCGGCGGCTGTCCGAACGAGGTGGCGGCTCTGGAACATTCGCTTCGGCAGGCGGGTCTGGGCGGGAACGTCAGCGTCCTCAAGGATTATCTGGACGAGAGCGAACTCGATGCGTTGTATGACGAGACGGACGTGCTCCTGTCGCTGCACCGGGCGGAGGGCTTCGGGCTGCCGATGCTCGAAGCGATGGCGAGAGGAATCGCCGTGATCGGAACCGGTTGGTCCGGAAACCTAGACTTCATGGGCGGCGGGAACGGCTGCCTGGTTCCTTTCCGGCTGGTTCCGGTCGTCGATCCGGCGGGAATCTACGATGGCGGCTTCTGGGCCGAGCCGGATGTCGAAGCAGCCGCGGGCATGCTGCGCATCCTCGCCGAGGACCCGGGCCGCAGCGCGCGCAGGGCGAGCGGGATCGACCACGCCGTGGACGGCGCTTGGCTCGGCGCGTTTCCGCCCGAACTGGCGGCGGCATGACACGCCGCCTACAGATCCAGGATCCGTTCCGGCGCGATGCGTCCGGCAACGAGGTCGAGCAAGGCGAGCACGTTGGCCGCCCCTGGCGCCCCGGGGCCCCGCCCGCCGGCCCCCCGGGTCGACATAGGTTTCGGGTCGCGGGGCGCGGGCAAGGTTCATCGCGACATTGCGGGCGATGTGCGACAGCGCCCGGGAGAGCGGGTAGCCCGACCGCTTGCCCCAGAGATAGATCGGGTTCGCGACCTGCGAGTAGCCGAGCCTGGTGCCGGAGCCGCGGCCGGTCTTGACGCCGAGATGGACGCCCTGCGCCGCGTCGATCTGCACCACGCGGCCGAACACGCCGAGGCGACGCGAGAAATCGACGTCCTCCTGCCAGCCATACAGCGGCAGCCGCTCGTCGAACCTGATGTCGTGCTCTCGCATCGGCGCGAGCCGGACCGCCATGTTGCAGCCGTAGGCGGCGAAGGCGGGCCGGAGCCCGCCCGCGGCCCGGCTGCGGGTTCGCAGCACCTCGCGCGCGTCCTCCATCCGCAGGCCGGGGCCGCCGATGCCATCGGCGAGCACCAGACCCGTGGCGACGACGATGCGTATGTCCGCCTCCATGTGACGTTCGACGGCGGCCAGATAGTCTGGCGCGGGCACGAAATCGTCGTCGAAGAACACGAGCAGGTCGGCGTCCGACGCGGCGTCCGCGATCGCGTTGCGCTGTCTCGGCAGACTGGCCGGACTGACCAGGACGCGCGCGCCGGGAACGAGGTCGAGGTCGATCGGGCTGGTCGCGCAAACGATGAGCCCGTCGGGCGGCCTGCTCTGGCGGGAGAGCTCGCCGAGGGTTTCGCGCAGCATGGTTTCACGTCCGCTGGTGGCGAAGCCGACGACGATGCGAAGCGCCATGGCTCCCCTCCTCTCCTGCGATCCCTGCACCATACTCGTCGGCACCTGGCTCGGAACATAATCCATGCATGACATCAGCGGCGAGACGGGCTTCACGGACCCGAACAGCAGGCTGGAACCGATAGGGGTCCCGGTGGTGCAGTTCGGCCGGATCATCAGGCGACATGCCTGGCTGGTGCTGGGATGTCTACTGCTCGGCGCCGGAGGAACGCTGCTGCTGGTCAGCCGGATGCCGCGACAATATACCGCCGAGGCGACGATCCTGATCGAGCCGCAGCGGACGCAGGTCAGCGACCTGCAGGCGATCTCCGCCGATGCGGGCGACGTCAGCAGCCTGATACGCACGCAGATCGACATCCTGAGCGCGCCGGCGCTGGCGATCGGCGTCGTGCAGGCGCTCGACCTGACCAGGGACCCGGAATTCCGGGTGGCGAGCGGCGGCCTGAAGGAGAGACTGGGCAGGTTGCTGCGGCATCTGACCGGATCGTCCGCGACGACGCTCCCGGTGGCCAACGATCCCGTCGACCTGGCGGCTGCCGAGCTGAGCGACAAGATCGCGTTCGCCAACGAACCCCATTCGGACGTGCTGCACATCCTGGTCACGACGCGGCACGCGGCGCTGAGTGCGAGGATCGCCAACGCGATCGTGCGGCAATACCTGGACTTCAAGCGCCAGGAGAAGTTCATCGCCATGCAGCGGGCGCGGGACTGGTTCCAGCAGCAACTGGGTACGCTGGGCGAGCAGGTCAGGACCGACGAGACCAAGGTGGAGCGTTATCGTCAGCAGCACGGGTTGCGCGAGACCTTGTCGACCGAGGCGGGCAATCCGACGACGAGTTCGGCCAATCGGCAGCAGCTCGACGCGGTCAGCACGCTGCTCGCCCAGGTCTCGCGTGACCGCGCCGAGAAGGAGGCGCAACTGGCGGAGGCGCAGATGGCGCAGCGAGGCGGCACGCCGATCTCGGCCCTGCCGGAGATCGTCAACTCGCCGATGATCGCCCGGCTTGTCGAGCAGATCTCGGAGGTCGCCGGCAAGGAGGCGGAGATGGCCGAGAGCCAGGGCGAACGGAACCCGGATCTCGCGGCCGTCCGCTCGCAACTCGCGAAACTGCAGGCCAGAGCCGCGCGCGAGATGAACAACATCGCGCACAGCCTGGCCTCCGCCGTGAACGCCGCGCGCGAGCAGGAGGACGGTCTGCAGTCGAGATTGGACCAGTTGCGCGACGCCGTCAGCGACGAGAACTCGGCGCAGATCGGCCTGCAGACGCTGGAGACGAAGACGCGCGCGACCCGGACCATCTACGAGAGTTTCCTCAACCGGGCGACAGAACTCGCGAACACCGCGGGCATCCAGGACCCGGATGCAGCCCTGGTGTCGGGCGCGCGTCCGCCGCTCGAGCCGTCCTCGCCGCAGAGCACGCGCATGGTGGCGATCGCGATCATCCTGTCGCTGGCGCTCGGCGTGGCGCTCGCGTGCGCGCGCGAGCGGATGCGACGCGGCTTCACGATGCCCGAACAGCTCGAAGCGCATCTCGGGCTGCCGCTGATCGGGATCGTCCCGGCCGAGCGGCGTGCGCTGTTCGGACGGCGGGACATCTCGGCGGCCGGGCAGGCCTCGTTCGACAAGCTTCGCGGACGGTTCCGCGCACTCGGCGGTGATCGTCCCAAGGTGGTGATGGTCACATCCGCCGTGCCGGAGGAGGGCAAGTCGGTCTTCGCGGCGAACTGGGCGAGGAACGCCGCCCTGGCGGGCTGGCAGGTGCTGCTGATCGAGTGCGATTTCGGACACCCGACACTCGGGCGGCTGCTTTCCTGCAACGGGGGAACCGGCCTGGGCGACATCCTTTTCGGCAAGCTGATCGGCGGCGGCAAAACGACCGCCCGTCAGATCTCCGCCAAACTCGACGTCATCGTCGCGGGAGACTGCACCGGCGATCCCCAGGAGCTTCTCGCATCGAGCGCAATGAGCGCGCTCATCGAGAGCTCGCGCGCCAACTATGACCTGATCATTCTCGATACGCCGCCGGTGCTGCCGGTGGCGGACGCGCTGGTGCTCGCTCACCTGGTCGATGCGACCCTGATGGTGGTCCGCTGGGAACAGACGGCTCGCGACGCGGTCCAGAGCGCGGTCCGGCTGCTGCAGGACAGCGGTGCGAAGAATCTCGGCGCGGTGATGACGCGCGTCGATCGCCGGATCATCAGCCGGGCGTCGGGGCTCGGGCACTACGGATATCGTGGCTATGCCGGCCGTGGCCGCACTCGCGTGGCGAGGATCTAGGGGGCAGGCGCCCCCTGCCGGGCGGGGTTGCGGCTGATGCAGGTGACGATCCTCGGCATGGCGCTGATCCCGATCGCGCTGATGTGGGCGCTCCGGCCGGATCGGCTGCTCGAACTCGCCCTGGTCGTGGCGATCTTCGAGGCAGGTGCCGCCCTGATCATCGGCGGCAACTTCGGACTGCCCTTGGCGATGGTGCCTGGCCTGCTCTTCATCGTCTTCATCGTCATGCAGTACGCGCTCGGCATGCGCTACCCGGGCGAGAGGCAGGCGATCTGGACGCTGACCCCGCTCATCCTGCTTCTCGGTTACGCCCTGCTGTCGATCATCACCATTCCGGATGTCTTCGCGGGCAAGATCATGGTCTCGCCGCAGAAACCGGATCCGCTCGACCCGGGACTGGTGCCGCTCGCCTTCAACTCGGGCAACATCACCCAGACGCTCTATCTCTCGATGAACGTGACGATGGCGGTGTGCACCGCGATCCATCTGACGCGCGCGCGCGTGTCCTACCGGCGGATCATCGGCGCCTATCTTCTCGGTGGCTACATCGTGGTCGGTCTGGCTTTCTGGCAGTTCGCCAGCCGGATCGCGGGCGTGCCGTTCCCGGACGACATCCTGTACTCGAACCCGAGCTGGGCGATCGTCGACCAGCGCTTCGGGAGCGTGCCGCGCATCCAGGGCCCGTTCTCGGAACCCGCGGGTCTGGCCTTCTATCTGTCGGGCGTGTGCTT
Organism: uncultured Acetobacteraceae bacterium; assembly: GCA_964247395.1. Classification (GTDB taxonomy): domain Bacteria; phylum Pseudomonadota; class Alphaproteobacteria; order Acetobacterales; family Acetobacteraceae; genus CAXTPV01. The sequence continues at coordinate 25,296 of CAXTUK010000001.1, read as the reverse complement.
CTGCTGCCTGTGGCTGACCGCCAAGGGTCACCAGGTGATGCGGTCGAACCTGCTGCTGGCGCTGTCGATCACGGCCATGCTGCTCTCGACCTCGACGACGGGTCTGGCGGTGCTCGGCGTCGGCCTGCCGGCGATCGTGGTGTTCACCATCCTTCGGGCCGATGCGCGATCGCTGATCCGCCTGGGAAAGACGTCGATGATCCTCGCGCTCGCCGGGTGCCTGGCGATCGGGCCGGTGTTCATCATGAAGCCGTCGCTGCTGAAATCGGTCAGCGAGGTCGTCGAGGCCACCACGACGAAGGGGGACAGCGAGTCATACGACCAGCGGACGGGCGTCGATCAGGCGGCGCTGGCGACGATCGGACAAACCTACGGCCTCGGCGTCGGCTGGGGCGGCTTTCGCGCGTCGAGCCTGGTGCCTGGGCTGGTGGCGAACGGCGGCGTCGTCGCGATCGTCTCGGTGCTCTGGCTGTTGCTGCGGATCGTGGGGTCGATCGGCCGGGCGCGCAGGGCCTTGCCGGTCCACCCCGGCCAGGTGCTGGTCGACGGCTTCTCGGCGGCATTGTGCGGACAGCTCGCGGCGGCGTTGCTGTCGGCGCCGACGATCGGGTCGCTCGCGTTCTTCCTCGAGCTCGGCTGCATCGCCGGCGCCACGGTGCGCATGGTCATCGACGGCAGGCAGCAGGCGGGCAGACGCGTGCGACGCCGCACGCCGGCGAGCGCCTTGCGTCGGGCCAGGGCGGAGCATGCCGCCTGATGACGGCGGTCTTCATCAACGGCCGCTTCATGACCCAGCCGGTCACCGGCGTGCAACGGTTCTCGATGGAGATGACCGCGGCGATCGACCGGCTGATCGAGACGGGCAGCTGGGCCGAGACGGCGCTGCTGATGCCCGGCCGTGCAGGCGGCCGGGGCGGCTCGTCGTTCCGCCACCTCGTCGCCCGCGAGGTGGGCCGGACGAACGGCCACATGTGGGAACAGACCGAGCTGGCGCGGGCGGCCTGCGGCGGGGTGCTGGTCAGCCTCGGGAACACCGCGCCGCTGCTGGCCGGTCGGCGGCAGGTGGTGGTGATCCACGATGCGGGGGTCTTCGACACTCCGGAATCCTATTCGCGGCGTTTTCGCGGGTGGTACAAGGCCCTGCAGCACGCGCTCGTGCGCAGAGGCGCACGGATCGCGACGGTGTCGAGATTTTCACGGGACCGGATCGCCTCGAAGCTCGGCCTGGATCGGGACCGGATTGCGGTGCTGTCGGAGGGAGCGGACCACATCCTGCGTGCGGCACCGGACCCCGACACGCTTGCGCGTCACGGGCTGCAGGCCGGCCGGTTCGCGCTCGTGGTCGGCAATCGGGTGCCGCACAAAAACCTGCACGCGCTCGGCCGGACGGCGTCGATGCTGGCCCGTCGCGGCCTGGTGGTCGCGTCCGCCGGCGCTTTCTACCCTGGAGTGTTCCGCGACGAGGCGCAGGGCGGAGAACTGGAGCGCAAGCTGGGTTTCGTGAGCGACGCGGAACTGCATGCGCTGTACCGGAGCGCGGCGCTGCTGCTGTTCCCGTCTCGTTACGAGGGTTTCGGCTTGCCGCCGCTGGAGGCGATGGCCTGCGGCTGCCCGGTCGTCGCGTCGGAGAGTGGCGCTGTCGAGGAGATCTGCGGCAGCGCCGCGCTCTATTTCGAGACCGGCGATCCGGACGCGTCGTGCGCGGCGGCCGAGCGTCTGCTCGACGAGCCCGGTCTCGCAAACCGCATGAGGACGGATGGGCTTGTGCGCGCCGCCGGGTTCAGTTGGGCCGCATCGGCACGCGTACTCGGCGACGTCGTGCGCGACATTCTGCCGGCGCCCTGGCGCGATTACGCCCCCGCCACCGATCGGCACGAGACCGTTCGCCGGAGCGTCGCGGTTCTGGGAAGGGATGATTTCCGCCGGTGACGTTGGAGATCCGCGTCGACCATCAAGGCGCAGAGTTCGGGCAGGGTCGTGCTTGGCTGCCAGCCGAGCGCACGTTCCGCCCTCGAATAGTCGCCGACGAGGGCGTCGACGTCGGCCGGGCGATGAAAGCGGGGTGAGACCCGAACTATCTCCCGCCGACCCCGGCCGCCGGTGGCGTGTTCGTCGAGGCCGCTGCCGTGCCAGGTGAGATCAAGTCCGACATGCGCGAATGCCATGCTCGTGAAGTCGCGTACTGAGACCGTCCTCCCGGTCGCCAGGACGAAGGTGTCGGGTTCCTCCGCCTGCAGCATGCGCCACATCCCTTCGACATATTCCTCCGCGTAGCCCCAGTCGCGAAGCGCGCACAGATTGCCCAGTTCCAGCAACAGGTCTTCGCCCAGCGCGATGCGCGCGGCGGCGTCAGTGATCTTCCGGGTGACGAACTCCATGCCGCGCAGAGGGGACTCATGATTGAACAGGATGCCGGAACTCGCGAAGATGCCGTATGATTCGCGGTAGTTCACCGCCATCCAATGGGCGTAGAGCTTCGCGACGGCGTAGGGGCTTCTCGGATGGAAAGCGGTCGCTTCGGTCTGGGGCACGCTCTGGACCAGTCCGAACATCTCGGCCGATGAGGCCTGGTAGAACCGGATCGAGCGATCGACGGCCCTGATCGCCTCCAGCAGATTCAAGGCGCCGATCGCGTCGGTCTGGGTCGTGACGTGCGGCTGGTCGAAGGAGACGGCAACAAAGCTCTGGGCGGCGAAATTGTAGACTTCGTCCGGTTCGCTCGCTTCGAGCAACCTGATGCAGGAGCAGGCGTCGGTCACGTCGCTGACCACGAGAACGAGGTTCGGGTGATCGGCAATCCCGAGATGATCCAGACGCCATGGATCGTGCGAGCTCGATCTCCTGTAGGATCCGAAGACGCGATAGCCCTTCTGGAGCAGGAGCCGGGCCAGATAGGCCCCGTCCTGGCCCAGGATGCCGGTGATGAGCGCGCGTTTCATGCTGTGAGGACGCCTGCTTCTTCATTGATTTCGTCGGAAAGCGGACCGAGCAACTCCAGTGGCAGGAGACGTTTGCGCGGCGGATCGAGACGATGGCGGTGCTCGGTCCATCTCGCATCGACGAAGGCCCTGATCTCGCGGCGGAAGCGCTCGGTCGAGAACCGGAGGCTGTGGGACCGTATGGTCTCCGGGTCGAACTGGTCCTCGATGGCTTCGAAGTCCCGGACGACGGCTTCGATGGCGAGCGGCGTCTGCTGATGGAAATGCAGGCCGGTGACGCCGTCGATCACGGTTTCCGCCGAGCCGCCGCGGGCGTAGGCCAGGATCGGTGTGCCGCAGGCCTGCGCCTCGACGGGGGTGATGCCGAAATCCTCCTCGGCGGCGAAGATGAAGGCCCGCGCCCGTTGCATGTGCGACAGCAGCACCGCGTGCGACTGGTAGCCCATCATGGCGACGTTCGGGCCAGCCAGCGCCTTGCAGCGCTCGAACTGCGGACCGGCGCCGATGACGACGAGCCGTCTGTCCGGCATGGCGGCGAAGGCCTGGATGATGAGATGGATTTTCTTGTAGGGCACCATTCGCGACGACGTCAGGTAGAAATCCTCCCGGACGCCACCGATGACGAAGTCCTCGACGGCGACGTTGGGGTGGATCACCGACGACTCGCGCCGGTAGGCGGTATGGATGCGTCGAGCGATGTAGGCCGAGCAGGAGATGAAGTAATCGACGCTCTGCGCCGCTCGATAGTCCCACATCCTGACGTGGTGCAGCTGCCATCGGGCAACAAGACTTCGCAACCCACTCTTCAGGCCGGATTCATCGAGGTATTGGCACTGCAGGTCCCACGCGTAGCGCATCGGCGTGTAGCAGTAGCAGATATGCAGCTGGTCGGGCCCGGTGATCACTCCCTTGGCGACCGCGTGGCAGTTGCTGATGATCAGGTCGTAGCCGGACAGATCGAACTGCTCGACGGCCAGAGGCATCAAGAAGAGAGTGTAGCGGTAGAACTTCGCCAGGAAGGGAATGCGCTGCAGGAAGGAGGTCTTGATCGACCGGCCCGAAAAGCGATGACGATGCTCCTTCGGCAGATCGTCGATCAGGCAGAAGATATCGGCCTGGGGGTATTCCGACATGATGGCCTCGAGCACCTTCTCGGAGCCTGCGTAGGTCACGAGCCATTCATGGATCAGCGCGATCTTCATCAGGAGCCTCCAACTTGCGTCCGCGCCAGGTCGCGATATTGCCGACGGTAGTCGTTCGCCGCTTCGTCGTAAGGTCGATGTTCGAGCTTGACCGAAAGGCTGATTTTTCGGGCGTGAGGCGGCCGCCCTTCCTCATTCCGGCCCCGCCGACCGGTGCCCGCGTCGGGCGCGTGCCTCACACCGTGAGGACATGCGCTTCTCCGGCGACGTCGGCTGGCGTGGATAGGAGCAGTTCCGGAAATAGGAGACGTTTGCGCGGCGGATCGAGACGATGGCGGTGCTCGGTCCATCTCGCATCGACGAAGGCCCTGATCTCGCGGCGGAAGCGCTCGGTCGAGAACCGGAGGCTGTGGGACCGTATGGTCTCCGGGTCGAACTGGTCCTCGATGGCTTCGAAGTCCCGGACGACGGCTTCGATGGCGAGCGGCGTCTGCTGATGGAAATGCAGGCCGGTGACGCCGTCGATCACGGTTTCCGCCGAGCCGCCGCGGGCGTAGGCCAGGATCGGTGTGCCGCAGGCCTGCGCCTCGACGGGGGTGATGCCGAAATCCTCCTCGGCGGCGAAGATGAAGGCCCGCGCCCGTTGCATGTGCGACAGCAGCACCGCGTGCGACTGGTAGCCCATCATGGCGACGTTCGGGCCAGCCAGCGCCTTGCAGCGCTCGAACTGCGGACCGGCGCCGATGACGACGAGCCGTCTGTCCGGCATGGCGGCGAAGGCCTGGATGATGAGATGGATTTTCTTGTAGGGCACCATTCGCGACGACGTCAGGTAGAAATCCTCCCGGACGCCACCGATGACGAAGTCCTCGACGGCGACGTTGGGGTGGATCACCGACGACTCGCGCCGGTAGGCGGTATGGATGCGTCGAGCGATGTAGGCCGAGCAGGAGATGAAGTAATCGACGCTCTGCGCCGCTCGATAGTCCCACATCCTGACGTGGTGCAGCTGCCATCGGGCAACAAGACTTCGCAACCCACTCTTCAGGCCGGATTCATCGAGGTATTGGCACTGCAGGTCCCACGCGTAGCGCATCGGCGTGTAGCAGTAGCAGATATGCAGCTGGTCGGGCCCGGTGATCACTCCCTTGGCGACCGCGTGGCAGTTGCTGATGATCAGGTCGTAACCGGACAGATCGAACTGCTCGACCGCGAGCGGCATCAGCGAGAGGGCGTAGCGATAGCATCTCCTGATGAACGGGATGCGCTGCAGGAACGAGGTCCTGATCGACCGACCCGAAAAGCGGTGACGATGCTCGTCCGGCAGATCGTTGATCAGGCAGAAAATGTCGGCCTGGGGATACTCCGACATGATGGCTTCGAGCACCTTCTCGGAACCTGCGTAGGTGACGAACCACTCATGGATCAGAGCGATCTTCATCAGGAGCCTCCCTGTTGCGCCCGCGCCAGTCCGCGGGCCAGACGTTAGTCGTTTGTCGCCGAATGGTAAGCTCGATGTTTGGGCTTGGCCGAAAGGCTGATCGCCGACATCCCGGTCAGCGGCGCTTCGGCCTCGCTTCACTCAACCCTGACCTTTCTGATGATTCTGATTTTCGGCGCGGGATTGTAGGTTCACGACTTGCCCCGGGCGTCCCGAGCCGCAGGGCGATGGTCACGCGCGTCGTCGAATGGATCTCCTCATCATGAAGCAGGCCGTTCTGAGCCGGGTCGAGACCATACTTCAGGAGGTCCTGGACGTGCCGCGGTTGGCAGTGCGGCCGGACACGCCGATGAATGAGTTGCGCGGCTGGGATTCGCTGACTCAAGTCTCCTTCACGGTGGAGGCGGAGCAGGCGTTCGGCATCCATTTACGGTCGGGCGAGCTGGGCCGATTGAGCGACGTCGGAGAACTCGTGAGGCTGATCGAGGAGAGATCCTCCGTGGCTGCGCGCTAGGGTATTCCCCGGCCGATGCTGTTCAACTCCTACGTTTTCATCTTCCTCTTCATGCCGTGCGTCCTGGTGGGCTTTCGTCTGTGCTGCCGCAGCGGAAGGGTGGCGGCGGCTTCCTGGCTGGTCTTGGCATCGCTGGTCTTCTATGGCTGGTGGAATCCCTCGTCGCTGGTTCTGCTGGGCGCTTCCATCGCCTTCAACTACGGGTCGGCGGAACTGATCGGAGCGGTTCGATCTCGGCCTCGCTTGCAGGCAACCTGCCTGGCCGGCGCGATCTCGGTCAATCTCGCCGCACTGTTCGCCTTCAAGTATCTGGTGAGCGTCGTGCATGCGCTGACCGGGCTCGGGCTGATCCACGCGACGCTGCCCGATCTCGTCCTGCCGCTCGGGATCTCGTTCTTCACGTTCACGCAGATCGGCTACCTGGTGGACAGGATGCAGGGCTTGAACGAGGACCGCAGCCCGCTGGATTACGTCCTGTTCGTGACGTTCTTCCCGCACCTGATCGCAGGTCCGATCCTGCATCACCAGGAGATCATGCCGCAGTTCGCCGACCGGCGGACCTGGCGGTTCTCTCGCGAGGATTTCTCGGTCGGGCTGTCGATCTTCGCGATCGGGCTCGCGAAGAAATGCCTGCTTGCGGACCCGCTTGCACCGGTCGTCCGCGCCGGCTTCGGGGACGCGGGGCATCTGCCGCTACTTGCCGCCTGGAACGCCGCGCTCTGCTTCTCGTTGCAGATCTATTTCGACTTCTCCGGCTACTCCGACATGGCGATCGGCCTGGCCCGGATGTTCAACGTCAAGTTCCCGCTGAACTTCGACTCCCCCTACAAGGCGGCCTCGATCATCGAGCACTGGCAGCGATGGCACATGACGTTGTCGCGTTACCTCGCGTCGTACGTGTATGGCCCGATGGCCATGGCGATCACGAGGTGGCGCGCCCGCAACGGGCTTGGTATCACCAGGGCGGCGCAGGCCACGTCGTCGGGGTTCGCGACCATGGTCGCGTTTCCGACGATCCTGACCATGACCTTGGCTGGCGTCTGGCACGGCGCAGGGCTGCAGTTCCTCGTCTTCGGGGCCCTGCACGGAATCTATCTCACGACCAATCACGCGTTTCGCATCCTGCGCCGCCGCCGGGGCAGCGCGGATGCGGGCTGGTCGGTCCGTGCCGGCAACGTCCTGCTGACCTACATCGCAACCGTGGTCGCGATGGTGTTCTTTCGTGCAGCGTCGGTCCCGGACGCCCTGGACCTCCTGGCCGGCATGATCGGGCTGCATGGAATGGGCCCGGTCGGTCTCCCGGCCCACATCCTGGGCGGCGCTCCGGACGCCGCCTCCATCGCGCTGGCCTGCCATGTCCTCTGGGTTGCCGTTCTGTACTCGATCGTCTGGGGAATGCCGAACACCCAGCAGATGATGCGTCTGTTCCATCCGGCGATCGGCCAGGTGCAGGCCGGCCGCCTGCAACGCCTCGTCTGGCGGCCGGACCTGCCCTCGGCGATGGTGATCGGCGCGATGGGTTGCCTGGGCGTCCTGGCGATCGGGGGAACCAGCGAGTTCCTCTATTTCAGGTTCTGAGCGGACGCGCGCGATGATCGATGCCACCATGCTGCGGGTCGCCGGGGATCAGGACGAAACGGCTCGGCCGGCTCGCTCGATCCGGTCCACCAGATGGGCGACGCCGGGCTTCCTCGAGTGGCTCGGCGTCACGTTCGTTGCCCTGTTTGGTCTGGCGTGGATCTATGTCGCGGCGGCACCGATGGCCTTCCTCAGCCGGGATTATCCGCTCTGGGTCGCCAAACGGACGATGCTCGATGCCTGTCAGCTCGGCTCCGTCGCCGTGTTCGGCGACAGCCGGACGCTGGCCGCGATCGATCCGAGAGTGATGCCGGTCGCCGTGAAGAACTTCGCCCTGTCCGGGACCAGTCCGATCGAGACCTACTTCGCGGTGTCCCGTGCGCTGCGGTGCCCGACGCCGCCGCGTCTCGTCGTCATCGCCCATGGCCCGCTCAAATTCACCGCCGATCCGGACTACTGGAATTTCGGCGCCCGGACAGGTTTCCTCGGCCTGCGAGCCATGCGGCTGGTCGACGACGACGCGGGCCGCCTGCACGACCGCGAACTCCAGCGGTTGCGGCGAGGCGACCAGCTTCCTCCGATGGTGCGCGATCTGTTGTTTGCGGTCCGGTTTCCGGGATTCTATTTCGACAGCCTGGTCAATGCCGGGCTCGCCGCCCGATGGGCGCACAATCGGCGCGCCCTGCATGACTGCCTGTCCGCCTCCGGCCACGCGCTGTTCGGAACGGCGTCGGGCTCCAGCGAGCTCACGACGGAGGTCAAGGCCGGCAACGCGTCGATATCGCCGTTGATCGATCTCTATCTCTCGCGGACGCTCGGCCTGCTCGCCAAGCGCGGCGTGCCGGTCCTGCTGTTGGCGATGCCGATCAATCAGGCCAGCTATGACCGCGTTCCCAAACGCGTCGGTGAGCAGGTCGCCAACTATCTCCGCGCGACCTCCATGCGCTTTCATGGAACCCGGGTCGTCGGGCCTGCGGTCCCGTGCTGGCCGGACAGGTTCTTCGGCGATGCCTGGCACTTCAACGCGAACGGCGCCGAGGCATACAGCCGCGAACTTGGCGAGTGGTTGCGAGCGGAACTCGCCGGCAGGAACCCGGCCGCGCTGGCGGATCGCTGCGGTCACATCGGATAGACCGGCATGACAACCGTCGCCGATAGCCGAAATGCGAACGTGTCGGGTGGCTTCCGGAGTCTGCCCGAACAAGACGAGGCAGACGCGATCCGCCCGATTATGCCGCGCATGGAGCCGGTGTCGTTCGGTGGCTGCTTCGGTTGGTATCACCCGGCAACGGATGTTGTGACCGGGGATGTCGCGGTGGTCCTGTGCTCCGGCGTCGGTCGCGATGCGAGCAACGCGCATCGGCAGTTCCGATTACTGGCGAACGGGCTGGGTGCGCAAGGCTACCCGACGCTGCGGTTCGACTACGAGGGCACCGGCGACTCGCTCGAGCTCGACGGCGCTGAATGCTGGGAGGCTTGGCAGGGCAACGTGCAGGCCGCCGCGGACTGGCTGCGGCGCGTGAGCGGTGCGGAAAGTCTGGTTCTCGTCGGGCTCAGGCTCGGCGCCACGCTCGCCGCGATCGTCGCCGCCGCGAGGGACGATGTCCGGGGTCTGGTGATGCTGGAGCCGGTGCTTCGCGGCCGATCGTTCATCTCGCAGCTGAGCGTCGAGTCACGGCTTCGGGCGTCGGTCGAGACGCGGCCGGAGGGTGGCGTGACACTCAATGAACTGAGTCTCTCCGCCGAGACGGTGGAGAGACTGTCGGAACTCGACCTGCGGCAGGTCCGACCCGGCGCGGATCATGTGTCGCTGTTCACGCAGTATGAGTCGCCGCTCCTGTCGGCATGCAGGAAGGCTTGGCGCGACGGCGGCGCGGACGTCACGTGCCTGCCGTTCAGCGGTCTCGAAGGCTTCCTTCGGCCGAGCCACCTGGCCGACGAGCCCTCCGCCGACCTGCAACCGATCCTGTCCTGGCTGCGAGACCGCCTGGCGCCGGTGGTGACGAGGCGCATGGCGCGCTCGACGCTGCCTGCTCGCACCTTACGTCCGGCGGATTGCGTCGAAATTCCAGTTCCTTTCGGACAGCGACGCCGATTGTTCGGGATGCTGTGCCGGCCACGAGACGCAGCCAGCGACCGCGTGGTGCTGATCGCCAACACGGGCGGCGACCCGCATCACGGATTCGCGCGATTTTCCGTCGAGTTCGCGAGACGCTTGGCGGGTGCCGGGATCTGCTCGTTCAGGTTCGATTTCGCCGGACTCGGCGACAGCGAGGCCGCCGCCTCGAACGGGATCGAGGACTGCAACCACGTCTTCACCGTCGACAGAACACCGGATATCGCAGCGTCTCTCGACGAACTCGAGCGGCAAGGGTTCCGCCGGTTCGCCCTGAACGGCTTGTGCTCGGGTGCGTATCACGCGTGGCAGGGTGCGCTCGCCGAGACGCGGGTGAGCGACTTGCTGCTGGTCAATCTTCCCTGCTTCTCGCTTCGCGTCGACCGGCCGGGGCCGGGGAGCGCTGCGCGGCGCGGGATGCGAAACCTCGCCGAGCGTGGGGTGAGGACGCTGCTCCTGTTCGGCGGCGGCGACGCCGGCCTCGATGCTCTCGACCGGCATTTCGGCGAAGCCGGCAAGGAGCTCCTGACGTTTCCCGGGATGCATCGCTGCGTCAGCCACGAACTGGATCATGATCTGACGACCGGCCCGATGCGGGAGATCGCCGCCCGACAAATGATCGGCTTCCTTCAGGCGACGACGTCCGACGGCGCCCACGAACCCTCTCGTTGATTCCGACCCAGGAGGCCCAATTGGAAAATCCGACAACCCCCATACGCTCGATCGTGCTGGGCGAGATCGTCCGTGTCGCCGAGCAGCAGGACAAGCGTCTGGCACCCTTGTCCGATCAGCTTCGTCTGCTCGATTCGGGTCTGGACTCGCTCTGCATCGCGGTGATCGTCGCGAGCCTGGATGACCGGTTGGACCTTGATCCGTTCTCGACCGGCGAAGATGTCGCATTCCCGGTCACGGTTGGCGATTTCATCAGGCTATACGAAGATGCGGCCGCGTAGGATCGCTTCGCTCCGGGACCGGATGGTCGCGCGGGCGGACAGGCCCGAGAGCTTCGTGGCCGACGCGCAGATGCGGCTGGCGGTGCACGAGGTCGCCGATGGATCCGGACTTGGACGGCCGCTCGAAGAGTTCCGCGACCAATCGGTGATGTTGTCCACGGCAAGGCAGATGCCGACGATCTGCGCCCTGGCCGCCCTCGACGGCATCGCCGCGCGATTAGTGATCCGTCCGCCTGGCATCACGCGCAACCAGCTGACGCAAGCCGCGACCGATGCGGCATGCGAGATCATCCTGACCGACGGCGACATGTCCGAGTTCGGACAGCTTCGTGCGGAGCTGGTGGCGTGCAGCGACCGGCTCGACGCCATGTCCGACGCCATCGCACGCGACGTCGACACCGAATGGGTGCTGTTCACGTCCGGCTCGACCGGATCTCCGAAGCTGGCCATGCATACATTCTCGAGCCTCTCGGGACCGCTCGCCGATGCGGTCGCCGGCGACCACAAGGTGTGGAGCACGTTCTACGACGTCCGCCGCTACGGGGGACTGCAGATCCTCATCCGGGCCCTGGTTGGCGGCGGGTCGCTCGTCCTGTCCGGCGATGGCGAACCTGCGTCCGACTTCCTGGCTCGCGCGGGCAGGTCCGGTGTCACGCACATTTCGGGCACGCCCACGCATTGGCGGCGAGCGCTGATGAGCGACGCGCTCTCGAAGATGTCGCCGCGCTATCTGCGACTGTCCGGAGAGGCCGCCGATCAGGCCATCCTGGACGGCCTACGTCGCACCTTCCCCGATGCCGAGATCGCACATGCGTTCGCCTCCACCGAAGCCGGCATCGCGTTCGACGTTCGCGACGGCCGAGCGGGCTTTCCGGTCTCGTTGATCGGATACCGCGGCGAGGGCGTCGATCTCGCCATCGAGGACGGATCTCTGCGCATCCGCTCTCCCCGCGCCGCGACGGGCTATCTTGGAGCGGACATGCCGAAGCTCGCCGATGAGCGGGGTTTCGTCGACACCGGCGACCTGATCGAGATCCGCGACGGGCGATGCTTTTTTTCCGGGCGCCGCGGCGGGGTGATCAATGTCGGCGGACGCAAGGTCAGTCCGGAAACGGTCGAGGCGGTGATCAACCAGCACGAAGCGGTTCTCATGTCCCGGGTCTCTGGACGGCGAAGCCCGATCACCGGCGCGCTCGTAATCGCCGAATATGTCCTCAAGGACATCCATGTCGGAGTTCTCGACCCGGCGGCGATCAGCGACGAGGTCCGGCATCTGTGCCGGCGAAGTCTCGCCGCCCACGAAGTGCCGGCAATCATCGAACAGGTCGCCTGTCTCGGGATCGCGCCGTCGGGAAAGATGGAGCGCGCGCTTGCGTAATGTGCTGGTGACCGGCGGCAGCCGGGGCCTCGGACTCGGCATCGCGCGGAGGCTGGCGTTGTCCGGCTTCAACGTCGTGGCGGTCGCCCGCCGCGACAGCGAGATACTCACGACGGCGAGGCAGGAGCTCGAAGGCGTGCCGCTAGGCAGGTTGCATTTCAAGGCTTTCGACCTGGCCGACACCGGCGGCTTGCCCGGCCTGGTGAAGACGCTGAAGGCGACGCACGGTCCGATCTACGGGTTGGTCAACAATGCCGGCCTCGGCACGGCCGGCGTGCTCGCCAACATGCCCGACCGCGAGATCGAGAGCCTCGTGCGGCTGAACACGCTGGCCCCGTTGATCCTGACGCGGCACGTGGTGCGTTCGATGCTCGGGCAAGCCGGCGGGCGCATCGTGAACATCTCGTCCATCGTGAGTTCGACCGGTTACAGCGGGATGTCCGCATACAGCGCGACGAAGGCGTCGCTGATCGGGTTCACGCGGTCGCTGGCGCGCGAACTCGGGCCGCTCGGGATCACCGTGAACGTCGTGGCGCCCGGTTTTCTCGACACTGACATGACCGACAGTCTCACGTCGGAGGAGCGGGAGAAGATCAAGCGGCGCAGTGCGCTGCGACGGATGCCCGAGATCGACGACGTGGCGCACCTCGTGGACTATCTCTTCAGCGACAAGGCCCGGAACATCACCGGCACCGTGATGACGGTGGACGCCGGGAACACGGCCTGATCCCACTGGACGGGCAAGATGCAGACCATTTGACCGCGTCCAAACGGGTTAATTGTCGCATAACGACAAACATGTCCAAAATACCGTCACACCAGCGATCGTGAAGACCGGTTCGGTCATGGGCGGATCGAGGGCGGCCAGGCAGGGTTCAGCCTCCTATGCGTAACGAGACGATCGCGCTCCACGCCGGCTTCGACAAAGACGCGACGACGCGATCGTTAGCGGTACCGATCCATCAGACCGTCGCCTACGAATTCGACAGCGCCGAGCATGCGGCGGCACTGTTCAACCTGGAAACGGACGGTCATCGCTACAGCCGGATCAGCAATCCGACGAACGCGGTGCTGGAAGCGCGCGTGTGCGCACTCGAGGGCGGGATCGAAGCGCTGGTGGTGGCGTCCGGTCAGTCTGCGCTGCACTACGCCGTCGCCAACGTCGTCAGTCCCGGGACGAACGTCGTCTCCGTCCCGCAGCTCTACGGCACCACCCATTCGCTTTTCGCTCACCTGTTCCCCAGTCAGGGCGTGACCGTCAAGTTCGCCAGGAGCGACGGCGCGGTCGACATCGAGAAGATGATCGATCCGCAAACGCGCGCGGTGTTCTGCGAGACGGTCGGCAATCCGGCGGGGAACGTGGCCGACATCGAGGCCCTGGCCGACGTGGCGCACCGGCACGGCGTGCCGCTCATCGTCGACAACACCGTGGCGACGCCGATGTTGTCGCGGCCCATCGAATTCGGCGCCGACATCGTCGTCCACTCGCTGACCAAGTTCCTCGGCGGGCATGGAACGACGCTCGGTGGCGCCATCGTCGATAGCGGCAAGTTTCCCTGGGCGGCGACGGCCGGGAAGTTCCCGATGTTCAGCGAGCCGGACCGTTCCTATCACGGCCTGGTCTACAACGACCATTTCGGGCCGGCGGCCTACATCGCCCGCTGCCGCAGCGTCTTCCTACGCACCACCGGAAGCGCCCTGTCGCCCTTCAATGCGTTCCTGTTGCTGCAGGGGATCGAGACGGTCGCGGTGCGGATCGACCGTCATGTCGAGAATGCCCGACGGATCGCGGACTTCCTCGCCCGGGACCCGCGCGTCGCGTGGGTCAACTATGCCGGGTTCCGGGACAACCGCTACCATGGGCTGGTCGGGAAATACCTTGGCGGCCGGCCCTGCTCGCTGATGGCCTTCGGCATCGAAGGCGGCTTTGCGGCCGGCGTGCGGTTCTACGACGCGCTGCGCCTGGTCAAGAGGGTCGTCAACCTGGGTGATTCGAAGTCGCTTGCCTGCCACCCGGCCTCGACCACGCACCGGCAGATGTCGGCCGACGAGCAGGGAAAGGCCGGCGTGACCGCGGACATGATCCGGTTGAGCATCGGCATCGAGCATGTCGACGACATTGTCGCCGATCTCGATCGGGCGCTCGGCATCGCCGTCGGCCGTCAGGCGGCAGCACCCGCGCGTGAGACCGACGAGAACCTGATGACGGCCGCTCGATGAACCGGCAGACGCGACCGCGCACGACGGATCGGCCGATCATCGGATTGGTCAACAACACATCCGGCCGCGCCTTGCGCAATACGGAACGATGCTTTCGCGACCTGCTGGGCCGCGCCTCGCCCGCCGGCGTCCGGCTCGAGCTGTTCCGGTGTCGGGAACTGGATGCTGTCCCGGCACGCGCCGGCGCGGACGGCTACCGCGATGCGGACGAGTTGTTCGATTCCGGGATCGAGGGTCTGATCCTGACCGGTATGGAACCTGTCACGGCGCGACTGTCCGATGAGCCGGTCTGGCCGCGTTTGACGGCGATCATCGACTGGGCCGAGAGCCATTCGGTGCCGACGATCTTCTCGTGTCTCGCCGCTCATGCGGCGGTGCTGCACCTGGACGGTCTGGCGCGGCGTCGTTTCGAGACCAAGGCGTCGGGACTGTTCGAATCGCGTCTGGTCGCGTCCGGGCATCGCCTGAGCGCCGGCTTGCCGAACCGATGGCAGAGCCCGCACTCCCGCTATCATGACTTGGCCGAACAGGAGCTTGCCGGGTGCGGCTACGAGATCGTGTCGAGGACGGTCGGGCGCGGAGTGGACATCTTCGCCAAGGAGACCGGAGCACAATTCCTGTTCCTGCAGGGTCACCCGGAATACGATTCGGAGTGTCTGATCTCCGAGTACAGGAGGGACGCGCGCCGCTTCTTCCTCGGCGAGAGGGGTGACTACCCGGAGTTGCCGGACAACCTCTTCGATGGTCCGACCGCGGCCGCGCTCGGCGCATTGCGGGAGGAAGGGTCGGGCAAGCGTGAGCAGGCGGTGCTGGTGGAAGTGCTCGGCGTCCTTGATGACGTGCGGCTGGCGGATGCGCCGAAACCCTGGGCAGTCGCGTTGTTCGCCAACTGGCTCGACACGGTCCGGTCTCGACGGGCCGCTGCGTGCCATGCGTATCCGTCGCGCGTCGATACGGCGTGGCTCGCGGATGCCGGCGCGATACCGGTCCTGGCGCCGTGAACGTAAGCGAGCCTCGGGCCGCGCTGATCGCGCCGCTGTTTCCCTCGGCGCAGGAGCGCGATTGCGTCAATCGCCTTCTCGACGCGATGCTCGACGAAGCGTCGGGCCGGATTCCGGACGGCCGCGTGAGCGCCGCCGTCGAACTCGCTCGGTTC
The DNA here is from genome assembly GCA_964247395.1 of uncultured Acetobacteraceae bacterium. Lineage (GTDB taxonomy): Bacteria > Pseudomonadota > Alphaproteobacteria > Acetobacterales > Acetobacteraceae > CAXTPV01. The sequence goes on along the minus strand of CAXTUK010000001.1, from coordinate 9,859 downwards.
CGATCGGACCTCGTAGGCTTCGACTTCTCGTCGAGGCGAGCGCTACGGGATGTGCTCGCCTGGACGGTCGATCAGCTCGAACACGGCATCGTCCAGGTGACGCACCCACGGTATTTCGGCCTGTTCAATCCCGCACCGGCCTTCCCGGCGGAATGCGCGGAGCGGATCGTCGCCTCCTTCAATCCGCAGCTTGCAAGCGCCACGACGTCGCCGGTTCCGGTTGCGATCGAGGCGCACGTGATCCGCGCCATCGCGGACAGGGCAGGCATGCCGGCCGGCGCGAACGGCCATTTCACGACCGGAGGGTCGGAGGCGAACTTCACCGCGCTCGTCTGCGCGATGACCAGGGCTCATCCTGGCTTTGCCTCGCGAGGAGCGAGGGCGTTCGACGGATCGCCGAGGATCTACGTCTCCGAAGACGCGCACCTCGCCTGGTTCAAGGCGGCGCATCAGTCCGGGCTCGGGCGAGGGTCGGTGACCACGGTCAGTTGCGACGATGCGGGCTGCATGGACAGCGGAGCGCTGGCGGCGACGATCGACGCCGATGTCGCGCACGGGTGTTTTCCGATCATGATCGTGGGCACGGCGGGAACGACGAACGCGGGGATGGTCGACCCGCTCCGCGATCTGGGCGAGATCGCTCGCGCCCGGAAACTCTGGTTTCATGTCGATGCGGCCTGGGGCGGTTCGCTGCTCGCGTCGGATCGGCTGCTTCCCGAGCTCTCTGGCATCGAGGATGCAGACTCGGTCACGGTCGACGCCCACAAATGGTTCGCGACGACGATGTCGTGCGGCATGTTCATCGCACGACACGCCAGCGTGCTCGCCGAGGCGTTCCATACGAAGGCTGGCTTCATGCCATCGACCGAGGCGCATGACCCTTACATGGTGTCGACGCAATGGTCGCGGCGCTTTCTCGGCTTGCGGTTGTTCGTGGCGCTGGCGGTGGCCGGCTGGCGAGGCTACGCCGACCACCTCGAACGCGCGATCGATCTCGCAGAGCTGCTGAAGCTGGAGTTGACGGCGCGCGGCTGGACGGTCGTGAACCGGTCCTGCATGGCGGTCGTCTGCGCGGTTCCTCCGGCGGGATATCGCGACGCGAGATCGATTGCCGCTGACATTGTCGCGTCGGGCCGGGCCTGGGTCTCCTGCGCCGGGTTTCGCGGCCGTGACGTCGTGCGGATGTGCATCACGAACGGCCGGACCTCGGCCCGGGATGTCCTGGATCTGGTTGGTCTGCTGATGGAAATCGGCAGAAGCCGGATCGGCGACTGAATGTTCAAACAGGAAATGGAGAGTGCGGTGGACGTCATCGAGAGACTGGAATTCACCCAGGTCATCGACGAGATCAGGGATCTGAACTGGCGGGAGGCGACAGCGACCGACATGGTCGCCGCCGCCTGGGCCTACTACCACTTCTCGGTCCAGTTCAGGGAAAGCCTGCAGGTGGCGCGAAGCCTCCACCCGCACGACGAGAAGCTCCGCCAGCTCGAGCAGGAGGAATGCGACACCAGCAATCTATCGCCATGGCCGGGCGTGGCGCTGCCGGGCGAGAAGATGAACCATGACGAGTTCATGCGACGCACGCTGGCGCTTCTGCCGATCGAGGAGGAGAAGGCCAGGTTCTTCGAGTTCGCCGGACAGGCCTACCTCGACGACACCCGGTCGCTGGATGCGACGACACGCGCCAACAGCATCGCGAGCTACGAGGATGGCGGATTGGAGACCGTCTTCAGGGCCATGCTGACGGCGCCCGACTGGGACAACGCCGTGCTGCGCGCGTTCCGGCATTTCCTGTCCGAGCATGTCAGGTTCGACAGCGACCCCGAGCAGGGTCATGGGGCGCTCAGCCGCCATATGCGACCGGACGACCGCGTCCTGCCGCTCTGGGTCGGCTTCAGGGATCTCCTGGTCCGGTGCGTTCCCCGGTTGGCGGCCTGAGCGGCTCGCGCCATTCCGTGGCCGCCGCCGGCCAAAGGTCGGCGCGCGAGGCACTGGACATGTGGATGCGGGCGCTGACTTCGATCAAGGTGCTCGAGGAGCCGCGCGTCACGACGCTCCTCTCGGTGATTCGGGAGGTCGCGCGTGACCGGGGCGACGCCCCCGCACTGGTCGGCGAGGATGAACGGCTCACTTACCGCGAGCTGGTCGAGCTCGCGGACCGTTACACCGGCTGGGCGGTCGCCAACGACCTGGGACGTGGCCAGACGGTCTGTCTGCTGATGCCGAACTGCTTGAGCTACGTGGCGATCTGGTGTGGTCTGGCGCAGGCCGGCTGCACGGTGGCGCTGCTCAACACGCTGCTGGTGGGCCACTCGCTCGCCCACGCGATCCGCGCGACGGGTGCCTCCAGGATGGTGGTCGCCGCCTCGCTGCTGCAGCGTGTGATGGCGATCATGCCGGATCTGCCGGCAGGACCGACAATCTCGGTGCACGGCGCGCGGCGGGGCACGAACCGGCGACGGATCGAAGACGAATTGCCGCCGCCGATGGCGTGCGTGCCCGGGCCGATGCGATCCGATCGCGCGCTGCTGATCGCGACCTCGGGAACGACGGGTTTGCCGAAGGCAGCCAACGTCACGCACGCGCGCATCTTGGAATGGAGCCTGTGGTTCGCCGGTCTGATGGACACGCGGCCGGATGACCGATTGTACAACTGTCTTCCGATGTATCATAGCGTCGGCGGCGTGGTGGCGGTCGGCGCAATCCTGTCGCGCGGCGGGTCGGTGGTGATCCGCGAACGCTTCTCGGCCAACCGGTTCTGGGAAGACGTCGTCGAGAACCGTTGTACGATCGTGCAGTATATCGGGGAGCTCTGCCGCTACCTGGTCGCGGCTCCGGCAAGCCAGGCGGAAGCCAGGCATGTCCTGCGGCTGTGTTGCGGCAACGGGTTGCGTCGCGATGTCTGGGAGGCTTTTCAGGACCGCTTCGGGGTGCCCGAAATCCTCGAGTTCTATGCGGCAACGGAAGGGAACGTCTCGCTCTACAACTGCGAAGGCAAGCCTGGAGCGATCGGGCGCATCCCGGCCTTTCTCAAGGATCGGTTCGCGACGGAGCTGGTCAGGCTGGATCCCGAGACCTGCATGCCCGTGCGCGACGAGCAGGGCAGATGCGTCCGTTGCGCGACCGACGAGCCGGGCGAAGCGATCGGCCGCATCGACGGCGACGCGGCGGCGCCGGCCAGGCATTTCGACGGCTACACGGATCAGGCCGCCTCCGCGCGCAAGACGCTGCGGGATGTCTTCACCAAAGGAGATCTCTGGTTCCGCACCGGTGACCTGATGCGACGGGACAAAGCGGGCTTCTTCAGCTTTGTCGACCGGGTCGGCGACACCTTCCGTTGGAAGGGGGAGAACGTGTCGGCGTCCGAGGTCGCCGAGGCCGTCGGTTCGTGCGCCGGCGTCGTCGAGACCGTCGTCTATGGCGTGGTGGTGCCAGGGCACGAGGGACGCGCCGGGATGGCGGCGATCACGCGTGGCAAGGATTTCGACCTCGCGCGGCTGCAGCAGATGCTGGAGGAGCGGCTGCCGCCCTATGCCCGTCCGGTGTTCCTGCGCTTCTGCCCGCACATCGATCGGACTGGAACCTTCAAGCTGTCGAAGCGATCGCTCGAGCAGGATGGGCTGTCCGCCACCGCGGCGGGCGAGGTCTGGTTCCGTCATCGGGAACTCGGCACCTACGTCGAACTGTGCGACGCCCACCTCGACCGGATCCGAGATGGCACGATCCGGCTCTAGACGACTTGCATCGAAGCTGCTCACCCTGGCGGTCCTCGGCTGGGGAGGCGCCGCCGTGGCCGACCCGTCCGCGGCGGCGAACGGCAAAGTCGTTTCCATGGCCGCCAGCCGCGTCCTCGACGCGATGGGTGTGAACGTCCACCTCGAATTCACCGATGGCCGCTACGCCGACGTGGAGGAGGCGATCGCCGATCTCGACTATCTGGGCATCCATCGGCTGCGCGACATCGTTCCGAACCCGGACGGAGGCGTTCCCTACAGGAACTACATGGCGTCCCTCGACCGGGTCATCGCCGCCGGCAACCGTCTCGATTTCGTCTTCGACGGGAGGCAGCCAGCCGCGCGGGGGCTGCAGCAGGTCGACCATCTGGCGGCGGGCCATCCAGGCGCCATCTTCGCTGTCGAGGGTCCCGACGAGATCGGCAGCCATCCGGTGTCGTTCGACGGCGTCAAAGGCGAGAACGGGGCCACGCTGTTGCAGCGCGACCTGTTCCTCGCCGCCAGTGCGGACCGGCGGATCGGCGCCGTCGCCGTCTACTCCTTCACCGGCGGAATGAAAGTCGACCTCGATAGGGAACCGAAGCTCGCGGACGCGGGATCGGTCGAGGTGTTTCCTGATCGGGCCGAGTCTCCCGCCTCCGCGCTGGCGCGCGCATCGATGAGCGCCGGCCTCGGCGAGAGATTGCCGAAAGTCGTCACGAGGGCGGGATTCGCGACCCCGTCCACCGATGACCACGCGGCGGGTCTTGCCGCGAGCCGGACGCTCGCTCTCGTCTTCGATGCCATGCGTCAGGGATGTTCGAGCGTCTTCCTGTATCAGCTGAGAAGCGCCTATCCCGAGCGGGGCGACGGCAACAAGGACGTGGAATTCGGTCTGTTCCGGCTCGACAACTCCCCCAGGCCCGCGGCGGTGGCGATCCACAATCTGCGGTCGATCCTTGCCGACACCGCCCCACGCTACAGCGACCTGCCTCGCTTCCAGGAAATGCCGGTCATCAGCATCTCCGGCCGGCCGACCGGTGTCGGCAGCCTGCTGCTGACGAAATCCGACAGCATCTTCGATCTCGTGTTATGGGCCGAGCCGGTGGTCGCTCGCGGCGTCAAGGTCGGCTTCGTCCAGCCGTTTGCCAGGGCCGTGCTCTTCGATCCCGCGAGGGCCGCTTCCCCGGTTGCACGGTACGGCGCAGGCAGCGAAATCTCCGTCGAGCTGAACGGAGGCCCGATGATCATCGAGTTCAAGATGATCCCGCGGGCGAGCTAGCTCGGCAGCGACACCAGGACGAGGCCGGGACGCGGCACGGTGACCCGCGCCGGGTCGAGCTTGAGCGGCGAAATCGCTTTCAGGTTCGCTGGCAGGCTCATCCTCAGCGTCAGGGCTGCTGCCTGGTCCTGCTCGAAGACATAGGAGATCGAGGCAGTCGCCCGGAGATGGACGGCCTGCGGGCTCTCGACGATGAAGCCGTGCTGGCGCAGGTCGAGCGCCACCAACTCGGCGTCGGCGAGCGCATTCGAGCGGCGTGAGGAGTAGAACAGCCGCACGGTCGTGGGCGCGTTGGACGCGAGGCTCGGGCCTAGCTTGGAGAGCGGGACCGGTGCCGACCGGGGGCGCGAAGGCTGCTGCGACGCCATGCGCGTCGGCAGCAATCCAGGAGCGGGCAGGCGCGTGCCGGGGGACGGCGACCTGCGGAGAGCCGGCTTGAACGCGAAGCCGGCGCCGAGATCATCGGTGAGGATGGCAATGGGCGTGTTGACGATCACCGGATCCCCGCTCGCCGGCACGATGATCCGTTCGACCCTGCCGGTGTCGAGGGCCTGGACCCTGAACCGGCCTTCGGCGGTCTGGACCACCGCCAGATCATCGCCGCGCCTGACACGGTCGCCGACGCGCACGAGCCATTTGACGATTGTTCCGTCCATCAACGTCGCCGAGAGCGCCGGCATCATCACGGCGGTCCGGGACGCTTCCGCAGCGGAGGCCGGATCGCGGGCATGGATCGCGCCGGCCAGACAGGCGAGGATCGCGAGCCCAGTTCGCGCGACGCGGCGTCTGCTCACGTGACGATACCGCAACCGAGGCTGCTCACGCGTCGTTGTCCTGTTCCGATGAGAGCGCGGCATACGAGTGGTGAGCGATCGGGAGCGTGATCGACCCTGGACCGGATCCGCATCTGACGCCCACCATCTTCCACGAACCGTGGTGGCTGGAGGCCGCGAGCGAGGGCGCCTGGCGGGAGGCGACGGCGCACAGCGGCGGCAGTCTCGTCGGTCGCCTGCCCTATCTGAAAATCCGCAAGGCGACGCGTCAGACGGTGCTGGTCATGCCGGCCATGACCCACACGCTTGGGCCCGCGATCGGAACCGTGAGTGGCGGAGCAGTAGCGCGAACCGCGAGACAGCTTGCGATCACACGGGAACTGGTCGATCAACTTCCGCCCGCGTCGTATGTCTGGTTCAAGCTCCACGGCGGAACACCGACGACGTTGGCGTTCGATGCGGCCGGGTTCTCGAACGGGGTCCACTACACGATCGAGATCGCGCCCGAGGATCCGGCGTCGCTCTGGCGGAAGATGCGCGACAAGGCGCGCAACGTGATCCGGCGTGCGCAGGAAGGCCTCACGGTCGGCACCTTCGACCGGCCGGAGGCGTTCCTTGATTTCTATGTCGAGAACCTGCGCGCCAGGAAACTGCGCAACGCGTACGATCGCGGGATCTGCACGAGCCTCATCAGCGAGGCGGTCGGGCGCGGGCGCGGCGATCTGCTCGTCGCGTCGGATGCGTCCGGTGTTCCGAAGGCCGGCATCTTCACCATCCGGGACCGATCGAGCGAATACTACCACATGTCGACCCGCGCTCCCGACGCCACCAACGGCGCGACCAGTCTCCTGCTGTGGACCGCGATCCAGTCCGCCGCCCGGCGAGGACTGACGTTCGACATGGATGGCGTGACGAGCCGGCGCAGCCTGCTGTTCCTGACCGGCTTCGGCGGTGTGCTCGCGCCACGTTTCACGGTCTGTCGCAGTTCGGCCTCTTTCCGGCTCGCACGGCAGGTCGGCAGTCTCGCGTCCGCTATACGGCGCCCGGCGGCAGGGGACACGGGCCTGGTCGACTGAACCGGCGGTCATAGGGGGTCGGCCACGGCCAGCCTGGCGCGGCTGCGCAGGAGGCTGGAGCGGCGGCCGAGCTGGCGCCGTTCATCGGCGGTGCACGAGAAGCGAAGCGTCACGCCCAGATGGATCACGGCGAGGGCGGCGACGGTCACGCAGCGCGCCGTGATGTCCGGAACGACGAGAGGCACGAACAACAGGCCGATGCTGGCGACCATCGTCGGCGTCAGCGAACGGATCGTGGGCGCGATCGCGGGATAGGCGCGCCTGGCGAGCTGCAGCCGGACGAAAAGATCGACGAGGCAGCGGATCGCCCAGGCGACCGCGGCGCCCTCGATGCCGAAACGGTGCAGCAGGACGACGAGCAGCGGAACGCTGATCGCGAGCTCGGCCAGCGACAGCTTGGCGTTGAGGGCAGGCCGGCCGATCGCGTCGATGAGGTTGGCCGCGACCCCGTCGATCGACGACACCATGATGCCGATGCCGAGCCATTGCAGGACGGGTGCCGCCTGGGCGGCGAACGGAGCGCCGAGCCAGAGCGAGAGAAGGGCGTGGCTGAACCCTACCGTGACGAGGCAGGCCGGGAAGAGGACACAGGTGATGGCGGCGACGCTGCGCCGGAAGAGCGCGGACGTGTGGTCGGCGTCGGCGCGGAACGAGGCCGCCATCGCGGGAAAGACGCTGGTGTTGATGGCAATGGTGAGGATGGAGAAGCGGGTGACGAGATCGAAGGGCGTCGCGTAGAAGCCGGTCTGGGCGGCGGAAAGAACGCCGGCGATCACGAAACGATCCATGTAGGTGAGAACCGGCCAGGTGATGGTGGAGACCGTCATCCAGCCGCCGAGCCGCAGCAGGGGGCGCAGGTCGCGCCACGAGGGACGGGCCTGGCGCAGTTCCGGCATCGTTCTGAGACACACGCAGAGGCAGGCGGTGGTGACGGCGAAGCGGCAGACGACCAGGACCAGCATGACCCCGACGAGGCTGTTCCAGACCTGCAGGATCAGCAGCGGCCCTACATAGTAGAGCGCCAGGATAGGGATGTTGATGAGGTTGCCGGCCTTGAATTTCTGGTAGGCGGCGATCACGCCCCAGAGGGCGGCGTTGAGGATCACCAGGGGCGCGGACAGGCAGAGCACGTAGATCGACTCGAGAATCTCGGTGCGCAGACCGGGCGGGACACGAAGCGCGCCGCCGACCCAGGTGCCCGCCAATGACGCGAGCACGAGCATGCCGAAGACGCCGAGAATGGTCAGCAGGACGAGACTCGTGACCACCAGGGCAGCGGCGTCGCGGTCATGTCCGGCGCTCACACGTTCAGCGACGAGGCGGGTGAGCGCCCGGCCGACGCCGAAATCGAAGATGCCGAAGATGCCGACGAGGCTCAGCGCGATGGTGAAGACGCCCCATCGGCTGGGGCCAAGCGCCTCGACGAGGTGCGGCGTGACCGCGAGCGCGATGAGGATGGGGCCGGCCCGCCCCAGGAGGTTCCACAGCGCGCTGTGGGCGACGGTCCGCGTGTCGGAAGGCACTCGCTGGTCGCGTGTCGTTGCGGGAGGCGACGAGGGGGGCGATCCGACGGGATCGATGCCGATGCCTGCCGGTCTCACGGGCCAGCCACCGGCTCTTATCCGTTGTTCATCAATAGGAGACCCGGCCTGCTCGACGACAGACGATGGACGCATGCGGCCGGGGGCGCACCATCGCACTTCTGACATCCGGCTCATCCGTTGGACTCGTCGGCGCAAAGGGTTGGCAGCCGGCCCGCGGGGTCGTAGCAGCGTCCTGGCGGCGACCGGGCGGGGAAGCGATTTGGGGGTCGGTGGTCCGGAGGAGGAGACGCGGCGCGCGATGACGGCGCTGCTGGAGCGGCTGGATGCGGACCTGCTGTCGCATGACAGCGCCACGTTGACGCTGGAACGGTGGTGCGCGGTGCATCACCTCGCTGCGGCGCCGGTGAGGGCGGAGCTGGTGCGGGGCGTGGAACGGCCGGCGACGCCCATGGTCAGGCGCGATCTGGAGGTCGGCGCGGATGAGCCGATCCGCTACCGTCGGGTGCGGCTGTCGTGCGGCGAGCGGGTGCTGTCGGAGGCGGACAACTGGTATCTGCCGCGTCTGCTGACGACGGCGATGAACCGGCTGCTCGACGAGACGGACGTGCCGTTCGGGCGGGTGGTGCTGCCGCTGGGATACTCGCGGCGCACGCTGGACGCCGAAAAGCTCTGGCGGCAGGGGGCGCCCATGCGGGACATCCCGATCGAGATCCTGCGGCACCGGGCGGTGCTGACCAGGCGCGACGGCGCCGTGTTCAGCGAGGTGGTGGAGACGTACCAGCGGGCGATGCTGGATGTCGCGCGGCCGGGATGACGATCCTGCCCGGCGTCGGACTTTGCGCGGTGGTGACGCTGGTCTCCCTCGCGCTGGAGCGGGCCGAGGTGCGCCTGGCCGGGCAGCCCTACCTGGAGGCGCTGGTGCTGGCGATCCTGTTGGGGGTGGCGCTTCGCGCGGTCTGGACTCCTGGGTTGCGGTTGCGCGCGGGGATCGAGTTCAGCGCGAAGGTCCTGCTCGAGATCGCGGTGATGCTGCTGGGCGCGTCGGTGAGCGTGCGCGCGGTGGTGGCACTGGGACCGGCGCTGCTGGGCGGGATCGTGCTGGTGGTGGTGACGGCGATCGGGTCGAGCACCGCGATCTGCCGCCTGCTGCGGCTGCCGTGGCGGATGTCGCTGCTGATCGCGTGCGGGAACTCGATCTGCGGCAATTCGGCGATCGCGGCGTTGGCGCCGGTGATCGGCGCGGAGGCGGACGACGTCGCGTCCTCGATCGCGTTCACAGCGGTGCTTGGCGTGATCGTGGTGCTGGGGCTGCCGCTGCTGGTGCCGGTGCTGCATCTGTCGCTGACGCAGTATGGGGTGCTCGCGGGGTTGAGCGTGTACGCGGTGCCGCAGGTGCTGGCGGCGACGCTGCCGATCGGCGCGCTGAGCAACCAGGTCGGCACGATCGTCAAGCTGGTGCGGGTGCTGA